>CAJQKX010000621.1 GCA_905479025.1 uncultured Paraglaciecola sp. | reverse complement strand
TGGCGAGCCCTTTGACTGGGTGCAAGAGGTATCGATTGAATTAACATCAAGAATGCTTGCCACGCTATTCGACTTTCCCTACGAAGAGCGACACAAACTGGCCTACTGGTCAGATGTAGCGGCAAGCAGTCCGGAGTCTACTGGCGGAACCGGCTCAATAGACGAATCCTTTCGTGTGGCTGCACAGGTTGCAAAAGAGTTTTCACAACTGTGGCATGACAAGGAAGCTAAAAAAGCAGCAGGTGAAGTGCTTGGATTCGACCTCATTAGCTTGCTACTCGCCAATGAACATACCAAAGACTTGATCAACAGACCTATGGAGTTTTTGGGTAATATTGTATTGTTATTAGTTGGCGGGAACGACACCACTCGAAACTCTATGACCGGTGGCGTTCATGTTTTGAATCAGTTTCCGGAGGAGTTTGTAAAACTCAAAAACGATCCAGGTTTAATACCTAACATGGTATCTGAGATTATTCGTTGGCAAACACCGCTAGCATATATGCGCAGAGTGGCCAAACAAGATGTCCAGCTAAACGGCCAAACAATTAAGCAAGGCGACAAAGTTGTTATGTGGTACGTATCCGGTAATCGTGATGAACGAGCCATCGATCTGCCTAACCAATTTATGGTTGATCGTAAAAATGCCAGAAAGCATCTCTCATTTGGCTTTGGTGTTCACCGCTGCATGGGTAATCGCTTAGCGGAAATGCAATTGCGTATACTTTGGGAAGAGTTATTAAAACGTTTTGAGCATATTGAGGTGGTCGACAGTCCACAGTTCGTTCAATCAAACTTTATCAAAGGTTATACCAAGATGATGGTGAAAGTCACAGCGAAAACATCATGACAAAAAAATGTACCATTACTGACACATGCTACGCGGCGGCAAACTAACATCTAGCCTTGCCTAAGAAGGCTGGGAGCGTGATATTTTAATATGATAGGGTGCAACGGAGCCTTCAGTTCATTGCATCACTAAGATGTGGGTACATCTTTCATAATATTTTTTAACAGAATCAAAAGGGCACATTATCAAATGAAAGCGGTATACGATTATATCATTGTTGGCGGTGGTTCAGCTGGTTGTATTTTAGCGAATCGTTTGTCAGAGAACCCCCAAAATAAGGTGTGTTTGTTAGAAGCTGGACCACAAGATAAAAGCTTTCTCATACATATTCCAGCAGGTTTTCTCGCTTTAGTGGCGTTTAACAAACAATACAATTGGCGCTTTGAAAGTGAGCCAGAACCTGGGCTAAATAATCGTAAGATTTTTGTGCCTCGCGGTAAAACTTTAGGAGGCTCTAGTTCCATAAATGGCATGGTCGCCATTCGGGGCCACAAAGAAGACTACGATGAATGGGAAAGTTTAGGGAATACTGGTTGGAGCTTTAAAGACTTGTTGCCAATATTTAAAACCATAGAAGGTTATGAAGGAGGCGCCGACACCTTTCATGGTGTTGATGGTCCACTAAAGGTATCCACCAGTAATTATGCTAACCCTATGTGCGAAGTTTTTTTAAAGGCAGCAGAGCAACAAGGATATCAAAGAACCACCGATTTCAATGGTGCAGAGCAGGAAGGTATTGGCTTATTTGATGTAAATGTACACAAGGGAAAACGTTGTAGCAGTGCGACAGCTTTTTTAGACCCTGTTCGAAATAGACCAAATTTAGATATCGTAACGAATACCTTAGTAGAAAAGATATTGTTTGAAGGAGCAGAAGCCGTAGGAGTTCAGGTGAAACAAAACGGTGAAAGGCATTCGATAAAATGTCGTAACGAAGTCGTGTTAGCCGCAGGTGCCATAAACACTCCACAAATATTATTACTGTCTGGCGTAGGTGCGGCAGCACAACTTACTGAACATAATATTCCACTGGTATTGGATTTACCCGGCGTAGGAGAGAACCTTCAAGAACATTGGCATGTAGGGAAGATTGATAAAAGTAGTAAAACAATTGCCTACGGCGCATCTTTTAGCTTTTTGTTTAGAAATCTACTCGCGCCCTTTGACTATATATTTCGAAAAAAAGGCTTATTGACATCAACCTTTGTTGAAGCAGGTGGCTTTATTAAATCGAAGGTAAACTTATCGCGACCAGATTTTCAATTTCACTTTAATGCGGCACACGCAGAAGATTCAGGAAGAAAAAACGCCCTTGGACATAGTTATACTTTACATACTTGCTTGCTCAGAGCCAAAAGCCGAGGCTGGGTTCGTTTACGAGATAAAAACCCCAAGAGCACACCCAAGATCCAATATAATTTTATGCAAGACCCAAACGACGTAGAACAAATGATCACAGCGTTTAAAATCACTCAAAAAATCATGAATGAGAAAGTATTCGATGAGTACCGCCAATCTAATACTTCCCCAAGCAAAGACTTAGTGGAAGACGAGGAAATTATTGAGCACATAAGAGCCAACGTCGATACCGTTTATCATCCAGTCGGCACCTGTAAAATGGGACAAGGTGCAATGTCAGTGGTTGATGAGATGCTAAGGGTAAAAGGTCTGCAAAAAATTCGTATTGCTGATGCCTCTATTATGCCCCTAATTACAGGCGGAAATACCAATATTCCGACGATGGTTATCGCTTATAAAGCAGCGGATATGATATTGGAGTCACAAACAAGTTAAGCATAATATTGAAGTTGAGGTTGAGGTTGAGGTTGAGGTTGAGGTTGAGGTTGAGGTTGAGGTTGAGGTTGAGGTTGAGGTTG
>CAJQKX010000620.1 GCA_905479025.1 uncultured Paraglaciecola sp. | reverse complement strand
CACTTGGATTAGAGACTTTTCTTATCCTCAGCAACAGATACCAAGTGCTCAAGAAAGCTTTGAAGTATTTAAAACCGAACACTTAAGTTTAAGTGAAGATAAAAAATCTGGCTTTATCACCCTAGCAATCAAACATCAATCACCATTTATTGCGAAGCAATGGGTTGAGTTAGTAATTAATGAAGTTAATGCTTTTTATAGACAAAAAGATAAATCAGAGTCAGAAAAGGCTGTTAGCTATCTTAATCAACAAATTTCAATAACTGGTTTATCTGAAATCAAGCAAGTTATAGCTCAACTCCTTCAAGAAGAAACTAAAAAGTTAACCCTAATTGAAGCCAATCAATATTACGTTTTTGATTACATTGACCCTCCTGCGGTAATGGAAAAAAAATCAGAGCCTGCAAGGTCTTTAATTACTATCTTAATCGCGCTATTAGGTGGGATGCTAAGTATTTTATTAGTTCTTATAAAGCATTATGCTTTCAGTGAAAAGATTTCATAATTTTTTGGTTTTTAATTCTTAAATTTACAATAAGCTAACATCTGATAAAGGCTATTATTGCTACTGATTCCAATGCTGGGTAAGTTAAGACCTCATAAATTTTTGTTGTTCTCTCGCGCCTAAAAGTTGCGCTCTCTTGATCAGAATAATTTTAAAAGATGGCCAACACACAAGCCAAGTGCATCAACGTACATTTGAACGTTCATTTAATCCCAAAAGTTACAAGTAATGGTGTTAGCCTCATCTTTATTAGAGTGGAAACTTAATATGCTTAACCCAACCATACCCCAACTTTTACGCCGGCTTTGGCAGCATATTAACCTGCGACGTCGAGTGCAATTTGGGCTATTATTTGTAGTAGTGATTCTGGCATCCCTCGCCGAGGTGATTAGTATAGGTGCTGTGTTGCCTTTTCTAGGGGCATTAACCGCGCCAGATCGCGTGATGCTTCATCCATTGGCGCAGCCATTTATCCAGGCGCTCAGCATAACAGAGCCTGAGCAGCTAATATTACCGTTCACTATCGCTTTTTGCGTCGGCGCATTGTTATCTGGCATGATGCGCTTCATTTTACTCTGGGGACAAACACGACTTAGCCACTCAATTGGTGCTGATTTTACCACCAGTATTTATTATCGTACGCTCTATCAACCTTATATCGTGCATGTGGCGCGCAATAGTAGTGAAGTGATTGCTGGCATTTCGATCAAAGCAAATGGTGTGGTGTTACAAACGCTTTTACCAGTGCTCAACTTATGCGGCTCCATTTTCATGCTTTCATTCATCGCATTTGCGTTGTTTACTATTAATCCGATGATTGCGATTATCGTTTTCGCGGGTTTTGGGGCCATATATTGGGTGGTTATTTTTGCTACCAAAAAAGCTTTAGAGCGCGCTAGTAAACGTGTTGACCATGAATCAAATCAAGTAATTAAAGCCTTACAGGAAGGCTTGGGCGGTATTCGTGATGTGTTGATTGATGGTACTCAATCTAGCTATAGTAATATATTTCGTAATTCAGAATTACCCTTGAAGCGTGCACATGGTAATATTATCATTCTCAGTGGTTTCCCCCGTTATGGCATAGAATCCTTAGGTATGGTTCTGATTGCTGGCGTTGCCTATACACTAGCCACTAGTCCATCAGGTATTACCGACTCAATACCTATACTAGGTGCATTGGCTTTGGGAGCGGCACGATTACTACCCGTCCTGCAGCAAGCTTATGCTAGTTTGTCAAACTTGCGTGGTAGCCAATCTATTTTAAAGGAGACGCTAAACCTACTTAACCAAAAATTACCCGCTCATGCTGAAGAGTCATTACCTGCACCCATACTCTTTAAACACAATATTACCTTAACTAACTTGGCTTTCAGATACTCACAAAACACACCTTGGGTATTGCAGCCTAGCCTTAGTCTCAACATCGAAAAAGGTAGTCGTATTGGTTTTATTGGCGACACCGGCTGTGGCAAAAGCACGTTATTAGACATTATTATGGGGCTGTTGCAGCCTACTAATGGCACTTTGGCAATTGATGATGTAAACATTACCGAGCTAAACCAACGTGGTTGGCAAGCGCATATTGCCCATGTGCCACAATCCATTTTTTTAGCAGATACAAGTATTGCAGAGAATATTGCTTTCGGTATACCGACAGAACAAATAGACCATGAACACGTGCGTCAAGCCGCCCAAAAAGCACAGATTTCCGATACCATTGAATCATGGGGCGAACAATACAATACTGAAGTGGGTGAGCGAGGCGTTCAACTGTCTGGTGGGCAACGCCAGCGTATAGGCGTCGCCCGTGCACTATATAAAGAAGCTGATGTAATTGTGTTTGATGAGGCCACCAGTGCACTGGATAATGATACCGAACGTGCGGTGATGGAGTCCATTGAAAATCTAGGTGATGAGATCACGGTGATTATTGTAGCTCATCGTTTGACTACACTTAAAAATTGTACACAGATTGTCGAGTTGGAAGATGGACAAATTGCGCGAAGTGGTAGTTATAAAGATATGATTGAGCGATAAATAAAATTTAGTAAATTATAAATCTAGTATTCATAACATATAGCCCCTTCGATTTACTAAAATGGTTGCATAAATTTTCAAAATAATAAAAAAGTGAGTACATTTTGTTGAATGACCATTGTTTTTTAACTAAACCGGTTTTTGGTTTAGATGCTACTGCTAAGTCTGAATTTTTAACAGACCGTCTTAGATTGCTTTCTTTGCAGCATTATAAAACCTGTAACAGTTATAAAAAATTGCTTGATGCAATGAATTTCAATGTTGAGAGAATTTCTGACTACCATAACATTCCTTTTTTACCCGTGACACTTTTTAAGCAATACGATTTAATGAGTGTTGAGAAAGGTGAAATCATAAAGACAATGACTTCATCGGGTACTTCCGGCCAACAAGTTTCAAAGATATATCTAGACAGAAGCACCGCAACATTACAAACAAAGGTTTTAGCAAAAATAGTTGAATCCTATATTGGTAGCTCCCGACTTCCAATGATAATTATAGATAGCTCATCTGTTCTAAAGGATCGTTCTATGTTTTCTGCTCGAGGGGCGGGCATACTAGGGTTTTCACTTTTTGGGCGTGATAAAGTTTTTGCCTTAAATGAGAATATGGAACTCGATTTAGAAGCGCTTGAATTATTTTTAGATAAACATAAAGGTAAAGAAATATTAGTATTTGGGTTTACCTTCATGATTTGGCAGCATTTTTATAAATTATTGAAAGAAAGTGATCTTTTCTTAGACTTATCTAAAGGGACGCTAATTCATGGTGGTGGTTGGAAAAAACTAGAGGATGAATCGGTCTCACAAAAAGATTTTAAAGAAAAAATTCAGAGTGTATGTGGTATAGAAAAAATATTTGATTACTATGGAATGGTAGAGCAAACCGGCTCTGTTTACATGGAGTGTGAACACGGACATTTACATGCCAGCAGTTTTAGTGATGTCGTCATTCGGAGAGCCTTTGATTTCTCTGTTGCAGATATTGGTGAGGAGGGAATTATACAAGTCTTGTCAGTAATTCCTGAGTCATACCCTGGCCATTCTTTATTAACTGAAGACAAAGGTGTTTTGCTGGGTCAGGATTGTTGCCCATGTGGTCGCAAGGGTAAATTCTTTAAAGTAACGGGCCGTTTACAAAAAGCCGAGATTAGGGGTTGTAGTGATACATATGCATCCAAATTTTAAATTTCAGCTTTTGGCGGGTAATGACAAATTTAGCGAAATGCCCTTTCTCAAGCCTTTAGCTCCGTTTGAAGATACTGTAATCACGTTTTTGGATAAGCTTTCTGGATTATTGATTAAGCATCCACAAGGACGAGATTTCCCTGAAATAATAACCTTTGGTTTTTATGTCCGTAAATCGAGTATAACTAGGCTAAGAAGGTCTTATTTGGACTTGAAATCTAATGTTGGTCGCGGTGTTAGTTTTCATATTGCTCCATCAAACGTTCCAATTAATTTTGCTTATAGTTTGTTAGCGGGGCTTTTGTCAGGTAATGCTTGTGTAGTTCGAGTTTCGTCTAAGAGTTTTCCTCAAACTGATATTGTTAGCAATGCTATTTGCAAACTTCTGGATAGGTTGGAGTTCAAAGAGTTGAAGAGGTATATTTCAATAGTAAGATATGAGCATGACTCTGAAATCAATAATTTTTTTTCTAATTTATGTGATGTAAGAGTTGTTTGGGGGGGTGATAATACAATTGAAGAAATACGAAAATCACCACTCCCTCCCCGCTCCTTTGATATAACATTTGCTGATAGATATTCATTTTGCATAATTAAAGCTGCAGAGTATTTAACCATTCAAGACAAGAAAAAAATTGCATTTGATTTCTATAACGACACGTATTTATTCGATCAAAATGCATGTTCAGCGCCGCGTCTTATTTATTGGGTTGGAGGTTCTAAAGATATTCTGAAAGCAAAAGAAATTTTTTGGAAATCTTTACATGAAGCACTACTGGAAAAAAAATATGCTATACAGTTGATGACGGCAGTAAATAAATATTCTGCATCGTGTAATGCCGCTCTGGATTATGATGGTGTATCCTTGCCAATCGCTTCTGATAATCTTATTAATCGAATTGAATTGAAGAGCCTTTATTCTGATGTGACCGAACGGACATGTGCTGGAGGCAGTTACTTTGAATATTCTAATCAAGCGCCTGATAAGCTGTTAAATTTTGTTTCAAGAAAGTTCCAGACGCTAACATATATTGGTTTCAAAAGGGATGAACTAGTTAGTTTTTTTGCTGGCAAAGGAATAGTAGGGCTAGATCGTATTGTGCCTTGTGGTAGGGCATCAGAGTTTGGCTTGATTTGGGACGGGTATGATTTGATCCGCCATATGTCAAGAGTAGTTTCAATTGAGTAGTCTAAATTTAAAAATTAAATCATCGTAACTAAAAAAGTTGCTTATAAAAAATATGAGAAATATAATAGAGCAGCTCCAATTGAGTAGTCTAAATTTAAAAATTAAATCATCGTAATTAAGGAAGTTGCTTATGACAAATATAGAGAAATATAATAAAGCTTTTATGGAGAGTTTTAATATAGAGGAAGATAAACTGAAAGGCCTGAAATATCAGGATATAATTGATTGGGATAGCGTAGGTCATATGCAGTTAATGGCTGAGCTCGAAGATGAATTTGAAGTGGAGCTTGATATTGATGATATAGTCGATTTTTCAAGTTACGAAGAAGGTAAAAATATACTTTTAAAGTATGAAGTTATTATGGATTTATAAGGTAGGAATTTATGAGTAATTCAGAACTATTATCTTTCGATATTAAAGGTATACAAGAATGCCAGCAAAACCGCTATCCTCAATTGTTTGTTGATAGTATTTTTGATGTGGATCCCGGTAAAAGTGCGAGAGGGCTTAAGAACTTTACATATAATGAGTGGTTTTTCCCTGCTCACTTTGAAGGTGATCCGAATGTTCCTGGGCACATCCAGATCGAGTGCCTTGTTCAAACATTTATCATGACATTTCTGTGTATGGAGCCCTATAAAGGCATGAAAACTAACTTTGTTAGTATTAATAATGCTAATTTCAAGAGAAAAGTCATTCCTGGTGAGCGATTAGAAATAAAGGCAACATTAGACTCATTTAAACGTGGTATAGCTAAAGGATCTGCGGAAAGCTTTGTAGGTGATGAAATAGCTTGTAGCGCAGACTTTTTAATTACGTTGCCAGATGTGCTTGAGAATTTTAAGCCGAGTAAAAAATGACCCTTGCATCAGTAGTGATAATTTTTTTCTTTATGATATATAGTTTCTGAAACATGGTTAGAGTAGCAGACTACATATTTAATAGATTATATGAGGCAGGTGTCGGCCATATATTTATGGTAACTGGGCGTGGAGCGTTGTTTTTAGCAGATGGGGTGGCCAAGCATAAAGAGATCGTGGGGGTTGCTGTGCATCATGAGCAAGCAGCTGCATATGCTGCCGTTGCCTATTCTCAAAATAATGACCGACTTGGTGCATGTCTAGTATCTACAGGTTGTGCTGGAACAAATGCGGTTACAGGTGTTCTAAATGCTTGGCAAGATGGAGTGCCGTGTGTATTTGTTTCAGGCCAGAATACATTAGCTGAAACTACAAGACACACTGGAATTCCGCTTAGAACATTTGGGCAGCAAGAAGCTGATATTATCCCGATTGTTGAGCCTATTACAAAGTATGCAGTAATGATCGATGATCCTAGTAAAGTTGTTTACGAGTTAAACAAGGCAATATATTTATCGCAACATGGGCGAAAAGGCCCGGTCTGGATCGACGTTCCTCTCGATATACAGAATATGAGAATAGAGCCTGAAGAGCTTGAGCAATTTCTGCCAGAGCCTCTCTCAAGT
>CAJQKX010000619.1 GCA_905479025.1 uncultured Paraglaciecola sp. | reverse complement strand
TTAAGTAGATCGTCAAAATAAGTAACTGTCCTAGGAAGTAAAGAGCTTGGCCGCAGCAAACTCAGCGTACCCAATGCTGACATCGTCGAAGTATAGTAATCCATATCAAAGAAAACTACCCCTATAGGACAATCAGATGCCTGGCATGCACTATCAAGAGTATCTGCAACATTACCTATATGTAACTGAGTAGTTGGAAGTAAATTAGCTTGAAGCTTGTCCATATTCATAGGGAAGTCACCATCTTCCCAAAGGTACAAGCAGTCTCGCCGATCATCACTCGGTGGTAATCCTGTCCCGCAGTCAAAGCCATGAATTTCGAAACTCACTCCGGTGTAGCATTCAACTCGTTTCGTGAGGTACTGCAGATCAATAAGTCCCGACCCCCCTGCACAGCCCAGCTCGAATACCTTAAGGCGTTTTACACCAATTTTTTTTGCATCTTCAGCGGCAAGAAGAAGACATAATGCATAGTGGGGACGGAATTCTAAGCCTAATAAAACGTCGGTTTTGTAATCAAAAAAATGGCGAAATATGTTACGAAACACAATATGAATCTTTGTCATAAAAGTTGCAAATTTACGACTTTGCTTAGAGGGTGCGATCTTAAATTTAGACATGCTGAAAAACTCCAAAAAATGAATTAATGTATTGCTTGGTCATACACCTAAAATGTTTAATGAATTTAATCATGGCCTTCATTACAGGTGACATTACTTCTTCAGGGCTTGCTGTCTCTGTATTAGTTAAAGTCATGGTTTGAACTGTTTCCTCGGGGTAATCCGCTAACATAAATGTAAGTTTTGTCTATACCTTCATCTCTGCATATAACTTTTTTCCTTCAATTTTTGAGTCAATATACTTAGCCAACTCATTTGTTGAAGCACCAAAGCAACAGAGGACGGATAATTGATATTTTTTTGAGCGTCACGATTAAAATATTACACAATTCTAGATTTCATTAACATTTTTAATATGATTACTCTGCGATTTTAGTTAAATTACGTGCTAGTAATTTATCAATTACCGGCAGCAGGTCCAAAGCATAAACGTCTGCGCTATTAGCTATATCGATGAGACTTGAGTGTCTGTCTGCATAAGCCAAAAAATTAGAAATAAGCTTAAATTCTGGCGCAAGATTTTTTTCTGCACCCAAAGTTAACCTAAGGTTTCTTCTACCTAATTGAGGTTCTCCAAGAACAGTTACTACATATTTATAATATTCTTCTAATATTTTGAATAGATCAATATGAATATTAAAGGAGCCTTGGAATCCTTCGGGAGAAACAAGAGTTAAATTATCATATGAGGTTGGGGTTATTAGACCTCCTAGTTCCGGGGAAACGTCTAAAAGTTTCACTAAACAAACCGACATCACTAGGTGTCTTATCAACATAAAAATCTTCATTTTTAGCGGAAGTATGCGGAAACGCAGGAACAACTAATGTGCCCTCAGATACAATAAAACTAGTCAACTGTTCAAATAATAAATCTAACCGCTTGTTTACTTCCAAATGTTTTATTTGCGCTGCAACACCAGCAGCTCCATGAATCATAATGACA
The DNA here is from genome assembly GCA_905479025.1 of uncultured Paraglaciecola sp. The sequence goes on along the minus strand of CAJQKX010000619.1, from coordinate 2,791 downwards.
TCGCTAGGAGATATCCCAAGCTTGGCAAATAAATTCTTTATACCAAATTTGTTACTCATTATATTCTCCTACAGCCGCGATTTATTTATTCTCTGAACGAAAAGACCGAATCAAACTCTTTAAATCCAAAATCTTTAATCTATGACTTAAATGAATAAAACCAAAGAATATAACTGCTTTGATAATGCCATCAACCAAATAATTAAAACTATAGTCTCCGAGAATTAAAATAAAGAGCCCGCTAAAAGTTAAATACAGATAACAAAAAAAGACCTTACTGTATTCCCAATTTAAGTAGGAATGCTTCTGGGCAAAATAAAAAGAAATCCACCCCATTATGAGTGCCGAGATTACCGTACCGGCTGCAGCACCCTCGGCATCATATAGAATCACTAGTGGATAGGTAACTAATATATTTACCAAAATAGTGAGAATACTTAGACCTGATATTAACCAGGTTTTCTTAGCAAACAGCAGCTGCTGACCTGTTATTTTCCCTAAATACAAAATTAAATAATAAAAGCATAGCAGTACGAGCATTATAGACCCCGAACTATATGTTTCCGGGAAAAACATAAACACTTCCTTAGAAAAAAGGATCAGAAAAAGAGCTGGTAAAAATGAAATAACCATATATATCAAAAGAAACTTCGTATCAGTCTTCGATCCCTTTTCGAACAACTCCTCATAAAGACTCGGCTGCCAAACTCTCCCTAAAGCATTCATCAACATATAAACTGACATGGCTAATCTTTGGGCGACTGAATACACTCCTAAACTTGCTAAACTAGATACTTGAGAAATAATAATTTTGTCAAATTGGGTACCAATGAACCCAACAAATATTCTAGGTGTTAATGGCAATGATAGCCGAGCCACCATTTCGAATATCTTTATGTCTATAATCTGAGGAAGATTTTTGAACTGGTGAACCACGAGCAAAACCAGTATAAAGACATTGCTTACTAACAATGAAATCCCTAGCGATTCAACACCAAATTCACATTTCTCCAAGAACAAATACCCCAGAAAAAGATTAGTAATAACTTGAACAATATGAAAAGAAGCGAATAATTTGGCTTGCTTGCTGTTTCTTAAAAAAATCAGATAGAATTTAGTAAATTCAGATATACCGACCGCAGATAAAACCAAAACCCAAAACTTAGAATATACAGCGTCGCCAAATAAATAGGCGGTCAAAAACTCAGAAAAATAACTGCCAATTAAAATAAAAACAATGATACTTACAGCAGAGAAAACTTGCAGTGAAGAGATCAATGTCCCTTTTTCTTTGAGAGTCTCAGCAAACTCAAAGTAGCTTCGCTCATATCCCGATACTAAACCAAAATTGGCCATCGAAGCTAGAATTGAAGCATAAACGACCGCAAGAGAGTAGGCGCCAATATCTTGTACATCCAAATAATTTGCGATCAAGATATAAAACAATATGGAGCAAAGCCCCGAAAAAATACTCTCCGTCGTATAAACTACTGAATCGGTAAGCTCTTTTTTTACTAACAAATCGTTTGCTCTTTTATCCAACTAAGAAGTATTTCCTTACTACCGATAATAGGTATCCCATGGGCTGCTGGGTGATTTTTCTCTATTGTACCTGTAGGATCGTAATAGCAAACTGGCTTACCTAATTCTCGAGCTATAATGGCAGGCGCGGTAAAAGGCAGACAAATAACTAACGAGCTCGAAAGTATAAGATCATATGGTGAAGTACCTGGGTCTATTATGGAAACATCGGAACTATCGAACATTTCCTGTAGTAACTTTCTATAACTTGGATGGATAAGCGTACCGATATCACGCTTAGCCTTATACCAGCAAATGAAATTTTCTTGGATTGCAATATCCCTAATATTCTGTACAAATGCTATACAAGTTTTAGGGACCAAGTATTCTAGCTCTTCCACATGCATAACGTAACGAGAATTTCTGAATGGAGTAACATCAAAAATAGCTATGCTTCTTGCATCGACAGGTAATTTGACATTCCCTCCATCATGGAACCAAATAGAATTAACGATGTTTACGTCTGCTTGATTTCCAGTACAACGCCTAATAAAGTCAGCCTGATAATTGTCCCACACTAAATATTTGGGCCATGTCATGCATCTCCAAAAATAGGTTGGGTCGACATTTAAATTCTCTATATTTATCGAATAAAAATAAAGAGTGATTTCAGAACCATAGTTTTCAACTGTATATGTCCAAAGAGGACGATATGTCTGACTAGTCTGATGAAAAAAATACTGTCTCGCCAAATTCTTTGGTTTGATCATACTTGCTTTTTTTGCGATGACCGCCTCATTAAATATGAGAGCGTGCCACCATCGACCCCTTAACAGGTCAACCAGAGCAAATAGTGCAGAAAAAAAACTCCAAACAGAAAATCTTAAAATACTCTTCCATTCCGATATATCTGGGATGGGGCCACTATCATCTGACTCGACATTTATGCCTTGAATTTGGGTCGCCTTCACACCAGGGACATCATGTTTTACAAGCCTACAGCTTGTATCGCTCGCTAAATGTTTTATGTACCAGCTAAGAATGTCGTAACTTTGCCCGCCCTCTTTAGCCTTTGGGATATTTCCATAAGCCAGATTAGGGAAATACACATAAGGCTCAGATGGAGCCGCGTTGCTTCCCCGTTTTACTATCGATTTCACGACTATGGTCATAGCTGTGATGCACCCATAACCAACTAATAAAACTAGATATGCATACCAAAGTAATGCTGTCCGTCTATGCGCTACCTGAAAACCATTAACCTCTAAAG
>CAJQKX010000618.1 GCA_905479025.1 uncultured Paraglaciecola sp. | reverse complement strand
TGTAAAAACTTTCATCTGAACTAACGACCTTTTACTGTTCGATAATTATGGAAAAAATGAAACTGGGGTCAGAAGAGATTTTTTACAATCAAAGTGAAGTAGAGAGAGATTGTTGTTTAAGTTAATGAGAAAACTTTCATCTGCCCCCGGTTTTCATTATCGATGATGTTGGAGGTAAATGTTGAAAAATGGTGCGTTAGTAATCCTAGCTATATTCGTATTGTCTTCCTGTGCGACCTATAGAAACGCTAATGAAGATGGCTATAGTGTTGTAACCGGTGGTTACAGTGATGAAAAAATAGAAGATGGTGTTTTTCGGATAAGTTCAGAGTCTGGTGTTTCACCTGTAGAACAGAAATTAGGTGTTACTAGAGTTTGGAAGAGGAGAGCAAAAGAACTCTGTCTAGGTGAATACAAAGAAATTAAATTTGAAGTAAATATAATTGACCAAGGGTTCAATTATATGGATCTGGATATTATAAGTTATTACGTGACGAGGGCTTCAGGTTATGCAATTTGTTCTAGTTTCAATGGGACTCATGACGAAGCTTTAGACGTAATTAATGCGCCTATGAAATTAGCGAAAGAGCAACGGCAGGTACAAAAAGAGAGACTTCTAAGTTTAATGGAAGGAGGATGCGATTCCACTTCTATGGATCTAGATACCTTAGAGAATATAGGGGATGGTTTTTTTGAACACGAACTCTACTCAGAAGCAATGACTTGCTATCTCGGAGTTTATGAAAAGGACAAAAGTGAGCTTACTAAAGTTGAGGTCTATTATCATATTGGCCTCATTTATGAATTAGGTCTAGGAGTTCAAGAGAGTATGGAAAAAGCGATGCAGTGGTATAAGTTGGCTGGGCTTATATGATTTTAACAGATTCCATCATGTCGCCATTCATCTTGAAATCTAGGCTCTTGGAGCGAGCCTGTCCAAGCACCGTCCACTGCTTATTAATTGATTGATTATGGAAATTTTTGAGAGAGTAGTTATTGTCATAGTGGCTGTAAGCATTGGTGCTTGGGCTGGTGACTACTGTATAAAAAATAATTATTCGATAGGTCGTTCTTTTGTGCATGGTTTTTTTTGCGGTGCTATATCAGTAATTATTATTATGATCAGTTTTTATTTTATGCACATATTAGGAATGATAAATTTTGAAGTGGTGCGTCTTGTAAACGGTTCAATATTCATTCTTATCTTTGGAGTGGTCGTGGGGGCATATTCTTCTTATAGAGTGTTAGCACAAAATAGCATTTAAGGTGGTTTGTAAGTTAAATGATACATGAAGTTTTAGTTTTATTGAGCAGATTTAATTAATCGATTAATTATTTTTTAAAGATATTTTCAAAAAAGGAGATGGTGAAGTGAAAAGATTTTGTTTAATTATATTATTTACGTTCCACAGTTATAGCTTTGCTGCTGGCTGGGCTACCCATAATGGCTCTGCGAAAATAACATCTGTGAGTGTTGAGTCTGGCTTTGTAAAAGTACTTTACACATCTACAGATGGCGTAAATCCTGATGGCTGTGATAATGATGGTACCTTTTTGTTGAAAGATGATACAAAAAATGGTGATCGTCAATATGCGGCTATTTTGGCTGCACAGGCAAGTCAGCGACCGATAAAAATATATGTGCTGGGTTGTATGAATGCTTGGAATCAAACTTGGCCAAAGCTGCATTCGATTTTTGTTGAATGAATTTATGAATACTTATTAATATTTAATTCCTTATTGTATAAAGTTGAATGGAGGCCGTTATGAAGTATGTGGTTTGTTTTTTACTGACATTGTTAAGCTTAGAAGCTTATGCACAAAATACACTTTTTTGTGGAGAAATAAAACGTATGCGCGCATGGGCAAATGGCAGTGCAACCTACAATGTTTGGATAGAGTATATAAACAATCCTATTAGTTGCGCAGGTGGTTTTTATGTGGCGCCTGATACTCAAAATGAAGAGCTTATTTACAGTCTTGCTCTGTCAGCTAAAGCTGCCGATAAGCGTGTTTGTATTCAAGCTAATCCTGTCAATATCATTGGAAACAGATGTCTCTTAAATTACATTATGCATGATTAAATTTGATTATTGATTGATGATATTTGATGGGGTTTCGAAGCAGCGGTAAGGCCAGGAAAAAGTTTTTATTTTTTAGGTTTTTGGCGCGGTGTAAAAATCATCTGACTCCAGCCTCCCCAGCTTCCAATTAACTTAAGGATAAATAATGAGTTTTTTAAGAGTTTTTCTATTAACAAACTTAATACTACCAGCGACAGTCTTCGCAGCTAGTATTTGGTGCATAGGAACACCAAAGGAAATATTTATATGGGGTAATGGCAGTAACTGGCTTGCAGTTGATTTTGAGGAATATGAAGGGCCGTGGATACTCTGTGATTTAGATTCTGATGTGTCTGGGGTATCTGCAAGTAGCTGTAAAGCGATGTATTCCGCTGCCTTAGTTGCGCTTTCAGCAACAAGTGAACTTAAACTAAATTTTGATTCGACTGAATACGCTTCTTGTAATGATATTCCTTCATGGACAACCTCTCTTCCAAATAGCTTTAATATTTTTTCAATTGTTAAGTAGTAAGTTCAAACTGCCAGTGGTTTCCTGACCCCGGTTTCACAAATGGGAACAATATTTAAAATATTAATTGAGAAGTTACAAAAGGAATGAAATGAGATACCTGGTTGTATTGTTCACATTATTTTTAAATGGCTGCGTTGTTAGTAATATACAGGAGAATATTTCTCATGATGAATATATCCATAATCAATTTGGTTATATTGTTGGGTCTTTTCTTTACTCAGAAAGAAATAACGCAACACGCTTAGCGATAGAGATTGTTAATACAGAGACTAAAGAAGAGTTTTTAATTGAACTTCGTAGACCAAAGGTTTTTTCTGGTCTGGAAATTTATCCATTTATACCAGGTCAATATAGGTTAACTAATATTGTTAAGCTTTCAGGTATTGGTGAGTTAATGCAAAAGCATGAAATTGTGGTGGGAAAGTTAAAAGAGCCATTTTATTTGGCGGAGGGCCATGCTGTTTATATAGGGCATTATGACGGAAAAACCACTCGTGACATTATGAGTCTTATTTTTGCCGGAGCAATATTTGCTGACAATGATACGCATGCTACAAAAATATATACAGTAAATAAAACAACTGTACAGTCAGAGCTACAAGAAAAATATCCAAATTTAAAAGATATTATGCTTGAAAGTCCGTTCTACATAGAATCAGTTATTCAGCAAGATGAGAGTAGCCCTTTTGGAGCTCCATACCGATCAACAAATAAGACGGATTAAATTACGATTGATTTTTGTCTATTATCTCAGAGCTTTTAAGAAAGATCTTTGGTTTGAATTTAAAGCTATTAGATTTTTTGGGAGACAATAAATGAATTCGTTACCTAGCTTGCAAGAGTTTTTTTAAAACATTAAATTTAGATTTTCAATCGCTATAAAGGTATGAATACTTATGTTTTTACGAATAATTTTTTTACTAATTATGATGGCTGGGTTGTCTGCTTGTGCAGGTAATCGTCCGATTGAGTTAAATGATAATGGAGAACTTATAAACGGGAATGGTTTGATTATTGTTTCAGCAGGCAGATCTCGGTCGCCGGGATCTTTGCCATTTGTAAGTTACGGTATTTATCAAAAGGGTAAAGGTGAAGATGGTGAGAAGGTTGGGTTTCTTGCAGCCGAAGCAGGCCTGCTTAGTCAACTTGGTTCTGGTAAATATGGATTCATACACATACGAGAACTACCAACTGGAAGCTACTATCTTGTTGGGCAAAAGGGGCGTGGTAATGCAGCCTTTCTAGGTTTAGTTGGAGGCATGATGCATTTTGATTCGAATGGGCGCCAAACGGGTATGGTAATGGAGTTTGATGTTGAGGAGGGTGTCGTTACCTATCTTGGAGAGGTACTTACTATAGCGAGAAAGCTGAATATCGATGCCGTAACTATTACAAATCAAAGTGAACGTGACTTACCTTTGATGTTGAAGTCGCAGGCATTACAGCAGCTAGAAGTGAAAGAGAATTTATTGAAAAAGGTTACCGAAAAAGTAGATTTCTAGGGCTAGGGAATCTTAGGTGAAACTGGGGTCAGAAGAGATTTTTTACAATCAAAGTGAAGTAGAGAGAGGTTGTCATTTTTGTTGATGTAAAAACTTTCATCTGACCCCGGTTTCGCGGCCAATAGATTGAGGAGGGCTATGAT
>CAJQKX010000617.1 GCA_905479025.1 uncultured Paraglaciecola sp. | reverse complement strand
TGAGCAGTGATAAGGATAGAGATCACTGCATAATTGTTGGCGGATCCAGTGGTATTGGCAGGGAATTAGCGCTTCACATGGCTCACACAGATAATGTTTCAGTACTGGCGCGGCGTGGAGAGAAGTTAAAGGAAATATCCAAGCATAATAATAATATATTTGCCCTAACTTCAGATGTGTCCTCAACTGATAATATCAGTGACAGTCTTCAGGTTTGCGTTGAGCACTTTGGAAAGGTTGATAAGTTAATCTACTGTGCAGGTAAACAGATTGTTAAGCCGCACAGGATGGCAGATATAACTGACTTTGATTCGCTTTATGACGTTAACCTGCGCGGCGCTCTTTTTACTTCGAAGCTTTTTTGCAGCGCTAAAATCTCTGAAAAAAATGCCGTATTCTGCGTGATTTCATCAACTGCCGCAATTAGACCCGAGCCAGGAATAGTCGGTTACTCAGCGATGAAGGCTGCGTTAGACTCTATGATCAAGGGTCTGGCTAAGGAGGCTGGTCCAAGACGATTTGTCGGCGTTGCGCCTGGCTGGCTTGCAACCGAAATGACAGATGCCCAGATTATTTACGGTGAAAGCTTCAAACAGGCTCTAGAAAAGAATTCGCCATTAGGCTTGACAAGTGTTAAAGATGTAATTGATGCAATTGATTTTTTAATTAGTCGGCGAGCGTTATCTATCACAGGACAAATACTATGTGTTGACTCGGGCTCATCATTATGAATTTAGTAGGCTTAGATTGCGAAAATTAGTGCTTATAGGCGGCGGTGGTTTTTCATCTGAAGTGGCTGAAGTGGCTGTTCAAAAAGGTTTTAAAGTAATCGGGTATGTAGATTTGGTTCAAACTGATTCTGATCTAAGATACCTTGGCACACCTGAAGACTATTTTTTAAATAACGCGCAACCTGAGTTTGTGTTCCCAGCTTTTGGAGCCGTTGATCGAAAAGGCTTGTTGCGCAGATCTGGTAAATTAGAACTAATGACTGATTTCAATGTGCCGGCTCTGGTGTCTTCTCATGCATATGTCTCTAGTAGCGTAAAACTAGGGAGAGGAACATTTATATCCCACGGAGTAGTGGTTAATCCTAATGCTAATATTGGCGATTTTTCGATCGTTAACTCTGGCACTACGATTGGTCATAACGTAATAGTGTCAGATTTTTCGATTATTTCTGGCAACGTTTTTATCGGTGGCGGCTGTATAATCGGGGCGAATACCATAGTGGGTCCGGGTGTAACGATAATGCAGTCTGTTAATATAGGTTCAGAGGTGGTTGTGTCTGTTGGGTCAACCGTTGGTAGGGATATTCCAGATGGAAAGACTACGCTTCCTAGTCTGTCTAAATACGTCTAACGCATCGAGTATAATAATGATGTTTAAACTTCTATAAGGCCAGTCAAGCCTAGGGTTACATTTAAAAGGTATATTTTGGAAAAGTCTTTCATTGCAAGCCGCAAATTTACGTTACAGGATCAGCAGCAGTTTGCTAAGTTTTCGGGTGATTTTAATCCGATTCATTTATCTGACGAATATGCCAGAAAAACGCCCCCTGGAAAGGTCATAGTTCATGGCATTAATAGCCTGCTTTGGGCCCTAGACGTTTTTTTAATGACAGGCAATAATATTCTCGACTATCTTATTGTGAAGTTTCTTCAGCCAATCTATCTAGATGAAATGGTTGACTGCCATTACTACCCGAAAACTCAAGTTATTGAGATATCTAAAACAGAGGTGGTTTTTTTAAGATTAAAGTTAAGTGGTGATCGTTGTGCTAATGATAGCCATATGGATTACTCGAACAGTACCACTGAGCCGGAAGTCTCTGAGCTCGATTTCAGTGATATCGAATCGTTAGACCGCATTGACTTTATTCAATCAGCAGACCCTTCGTATGTCAAAGCTCTTTATCCAGCATTATTTGCTGGTTATGAATGTTCACTGGTCAGCCAGATTGCGTGCCTGTCATCAGTCGTTGGCATGCAAGTGCCTGGCTTACATTCAATTTTTGTATCGGCTGCTTTGAATCTCAAGAAAAAAAATAACATTCAATCGATTGATGTTATTAAAACAGACCGACGGTTTAGTCTTGTGGACTTACGAGTAAATACTTTCAACATGGAGGCAAAGTTGCGAGCCATTGCTCGACCAGTGCCAACGGAAAGTTTATCGTTAACTGCCCTCAATAAAAAGATAACAAAAAGATTTGCTGTTGGTAAGAAAGTATTAGTAATAGGTGGTTCCAGAGGCTTAGGTTGTTATACGGTGAAGATTCTTGCACTAATGGGGGCTAACATTACATTTTCCTATGCAAAGGGTACGCAGGATGCTGAGCGGTTAAAGAAAGAGCTGGCAGATAGAAATATTGGTGTCAAATTAGTACATTTTGATGTTATAGACCCTAAGTTTGATAAGCTTTTTGCGAATAAACCGGACTACATTTTTTATTTCTCAACTCCAAAAATATTTGTTAAAAGAAGCAAAGGTTTTGAGAAAGATTTATACAGTAATTTTAAGCTTTTTTACGTTGATACCTTTAAAGCGATTTTGGATAAATGTGTAAGTCTCTCGGTTAAGCATGTTTTCTATCCTTCAAGTGTCGCTGTTCTTGACGAAACAAAGGAATTGCCGGAATATATACAAGCAAAATTAGAGGGCGAATCCCTTTGCAAGGAATACAATAATCTAAGGAATCTTACAGTTTTATATACCAGATTGCCTAGAACGTTAACTGATCAAACGGCAACACATCTCTCTATCGAGAGTAAGGACCCTTTTGATGTGTTGATGCCAATTTTAGAGAAATTTTTATGATGGATATCCAATTATAGCAGCAGCAACCGTTTCATTTTGTCGATCAATTTTTGGTGATGGCTTCATTCCGTTGCATCGCCCCGTTTTTGAGGGCAATGAGAGGCAATATTTAGTTGATTGTATTGACTCTAATTTTGTTTCGTCAGTTAGAGCAAAGGTTGTTGAGTTTGAAAATAGTGTTGCTGAATTTACGGGCTCAAAATACGCAGTTGCTACTGTAAATGGTACAGCTGCATTGCATGTGTCTATGGTCTTAGCAGTTGTAAATAGAGGCGATGAGTAATTTCTTAGGCTCTAACCTTCATTGCCACGTGCAACGCTATTAGCTATTCAGGAGCCTCGCCGGTCTTTGTTGATGCAAATAAAGATACTATGGGCATGAGCCCTACGGCACTTGAGC
>CAJQKX010000616.1 GCA_905479025.1 uncultured Paraglaciecola sp. | reverse complement strand
AGCTGGGTAAATCATTTCTACTGTACATTAACGCGGTGGAGCTTATATGTTCTAGTCCACCAAAAGCATTATCTGTTAACAGCGTGATAAATTGATAACGCTTAATTTGATGTTTTGCCATTTTCTGCCAATGGTGTGGAGTTTGAACTGATACTCGCAGGAGGACATCAATCAGATGTTAAGCGTATAACAAAAGACTTAACCAAGGTATGTCAGCACCATATTGCATTCTTTGCCGATACACCTCCAATTAAGCGTTATCAATTTATCACGCTGTTAACAGATAATGCTTTTGGTGGACTAGAACATATAAGCTCCACCGCGTTAATGTACAGTAGAAATGATTTACCCAGCTTGTCTGATGTAGAACACATGACAGATGGCTATCGAGTATTTCTAAGTTTGTGTAGTCATGAGTTTTTTCATACTTGGCATGTAAAGAAGATCAAGCCTCAAGAATTATTTGGCGCAGCATTAGACAAAGAGCGATACACAGAACAATTATGGATTTATGAAGGCTTCACTAGCTATTACGACGATTTTAGCCTTTTTAGATGTGGCCTTATCACCCAAACAGAATATCTAAAAGTAGTCGGCCAAAACCTCACTCGGTTATTACGCAATAAAGGACGCTTTAAACAAACCATTACCGAGTCTAGTTTTGATGCTTGGACCAAGTTTTACAAACAAGATGAAGGTGCTGTGAATAATATCGTCAGTTATTATAACAAAGGTGCTATTTTGGCTATGTGTCTAGATTTACTGATAAAAAGTAAAAGTAACGGTGCTTATAGTTTAGATGATGTCATGCGATATTTGTGGAGCCAGCACGGAAAACTTGGGATCCCCACTCCAGTAAACATTATCCAAAATATTATCGAAACGCATCTGAATATTAATTTAAAATACTTTTTCCAATCTGCCTTATACTCCACCGAAGAGTTACCATTCAGTGAACTGTTAGCGAAATTTGGGGTTAAATGTCATGTCTCGCCTAGAAAAAACCTTGATGATAAGGGCGGTGAAATAACAACCTTTTCTATTAAAATCGAGTTTGGTGCACAAATAAAAATGCGAGAGATAGGTGTACAAATCATCCAAGTCACAGAGCAAACTGCGGCTTATAAGTCTGGATTACAAGTGGATGATGTGTTGATAGCCATTGATAAATGGGTAGTGAGTAAAGAAAATTTAACCGCACAACTCAACTATTTATCAATTGGTCAAAAAGTACAGCTTAGCGTCATACGTGATAAAAAGCTCAAATACCTGCCCCTTACAGTTACCGCAGCACCTTGCGACACCATAGCCTTAGAAGTGACTAATCAGGTGCTTTGTAATAATTGGTTGGGTTAACTGACGATTTCACTCAGTTTGATTTTTGACGACACCACTTTCATTAAACTAGAGTCGTAAGTTCAAACATCTAGTTGGGGCCATTGGCGGATGTCCTCAATGTTTGTGAAAATTGATTCATACGCTTCAGCTATTGTGACTTTTCTAAAAGACAGAATAGTAGTTCAAGCTTCCCCCAAATTGATATCGAACGAACTAATCCTTCAAAATGGTAGGTAGGTTATTTTCACGGAATACGCGCCCCCAAATAACAGGGCTAAATAGAGGGCCATTTTATTGTCTGAATATAAGTCATATAATAAAGACAGTTAAACGTTAAAATCCGTTCCTCTGTGGTGATAATTTTTTAGTTATAAATTCGTAGCTGACTTTTATTCTTGTTCCCCCTCTACTTCTGCATTATCTAGCAAATCAACATCTAGCTTTTTATTACTCTGCACACCTAATTTGCGGAATTGTTCAACTTGTCTAACAATATTACCTTTACCAGTAGATAGTTTGTTCATCGCCCCATCATAACTCTTTTGGCTTGACTCTATGGCTTTACCCACTTTATCCATATCAACCATAAATCCATGGAACTTGTCGTATAACTTAGAGGCATTATCTGCTATTTTTTGTGCATTTTGATTCTGGTATTCGTATTGCCAAATATTGTTGATAGTGCGCAATGCCACCAGCAAGTTAGTTGGACTAACCAGCATAATATTGTTATCAAAAGCCAGCTTCATTAATTCGGGCGCTTGATCTGCTCCGAGCAAAAACGCAGACTCTATGGGGATAAACATCAACACGTAGTCTAAGGTACGAATGCCTTTTAAGTCATGATAGTCTTTTTTACCCAGTTCTTTTATATGATTGCGCAGGGAATTAACATGCTCTTTTAAATGTACAACCCGTGCTAATTCATCATCATGTTCATTAAAGTAACGCTCGTAGGCAGCGAGGGATACTTTGGAATCAATCACCACATCTTTATCATTTGGCAAGTGCACCACCACATCAGGCTGGTAACTTTTCCCATATTCATTTTTTAAGGCTACTTGAGTTTCAAACTCATGACCTTCACGCAACCCTGATTCTTTTAATACTCTTTCTAAAACCACCTCACCCCAGTTACCTTGGACTTTGTTATCACCTTTTAAGGCTTTGGTTAACGCAGCTGCATCATGTGTAATTTGCTGGTTAAGCTCTTTTAAACCTAAAATTTCAGTTTTAAGGGATGCTCGTTCCTGCCCTTCTTTAACATATTGATCTGTTACTTGTTTTTTAAAGCCTTCAATCTGCTCTTTTAAGGGTAATAAAATAGAATCTAAGCCCGCCTTACTTGATTGGCTAAACTTTTCTTGTTTCTGTTCAAATATTTTATTTGCAATATTTTCAAACTGTTCTTGTAAGCGTTTTTCTGCTGTTTCTAATAACTGTAATTTGTCTTTACTGGCAATTTGCTTTTGTTCAAATCGGGCAGCTTGTGACTCAGTTAAGGTGCGTAATTCAGATGCAATTTTACTACTTTGTTGATATTGCTGTTGCCAGTAGTTTTTTTCTATTTCTAACTCAGTAATTCTCTCTACTCGCTGAGTCAGCTGACCTAATTTATTTTGTGTGTACATTTGCTCTTGCTGTGCTGCTCGTTGCTCTGTTGTTAAAGCTTCTATCGCTGAAACTTGCTGTGCAAGTTGGTCTCTTAGAAGAGTTTCTTGCTGCGTCGCAAAAAAACTGTTTTGATCAATTGTCTGCTGCACTTTCTTCTTGGCTTTGATCCCAGTAATCAAAGCACCAATCAAGACTCCAAAGATAAACAGACCAGAAAAAATAGAGATTAAAATAGGGTCGTTAAATTGACTCATAGTGAGGTGTTCTGCTCTTTTTGTGACACTTACTAATAAAAAAGAGCGATAAATTATCACAGTAATTTACCGCCAAAGTTAGCTAAAAAATCTTACCTTTCCATTTCAGCTATTTTGATTTTCCAAATAGCAGGCCCGGTTTCATGTGCATTGGCACCGGTACTATCAAC
>CAJQKX010000615.1 GCA_905479025.1 uncultured Paraglaciecola sp. | reverse complement strand
CCTATGACACTTGCCTTAGGAAGCAATGCTCTGGTACTGATCAACGAACCCGACACTAATCCCCCACCGCCCACGGGTGCGAACACACTATTTACTTCACCCGTTTGCCCAATAGCCTCAAGTGCAGTCGTACCTTGGCCGGCTATAATATCGTTATGATTGAAAGGGGGCATCCATAATACATCTTGTTTACTGGCGGCCTCGGCGACCTTTTCGTCAGCCTCTTTGCGAGTCGCACTTAAGTCGAGTGTCGCGCCATAATATTGGGTTGCCGCGGCTTTTACTTTAGACAGGTTCTGTGCACTATAAATAGTAGCTTTCACACCTAATATTTTAGCGGCATAAGCCACAGCCTGAGCGTGATTACCCGAACTACTGGCCACCACTTGACAACCCAGTCGCCCTTCTTCTTTGGCTTTTAACATCATATTCAGTGCGCCACGGAGTTTAAAGGCCCCTGTTTTCTGAAAACACTCTGCTTTAAAAAACAACTTGTGCCCTAGCCAGCTATTTAATAACTGAGATTCAAGCACGGGTGTTTTATGGATAAAAGGACTGATACGTTTTTCAGCAGATTGCACATCGGCAAAAGTCACACTGGACATAGACTCATCATCACCATCATTAAAATATTGCAAGATCTTAGCCTTTAGTTGCTATTTTCGCACCAACAATTATGCTGATTATTCACTAAATGTTTTGAGGAAGTAAGAATGGGACTACTTGATGCTTTACTCGGCAACGCATCTGAAATTGATATCAGTGAAGTGGCAGACGAATTATCACCCATTATTGGCGACACTGAAAGTATTCAGCAAGTCTTTAAAGTTGTACGAGATATGTATGTATTCACTAACAAACGCCTTATTCTGATTGATAAACAAGGAATAACTGGCCGCAAAGTCGACTATCATTCCATCCCCTATCGCGCCATTACCCAATTTAAAATCGAAACAGCCGGACACTTTGATTTAGACGCAGAACTCAAAATCTGGATATCTGGGCAAGACAATCCAATAGGAAAAGAGTTAAAGAAGCATGCCGTTGTAGGCATTCAAAAACCTTAGCGCCGCATATGTTTGCTTATAAACAGTGGCTAGTAAATAGACATTAGCTAAAAGCAAAAGATGAAAGTTTCTCACCACGCAGAGCAACGAGTAAACATAGAAGAGAAAATTCCGGCTTCGCTGAAACTATTAATTCTGGTCAATGGCCCAAAATTAAACCTGACGGGCGGGAATGAGCAATCACTGGACAGTCAGCACTTTCACGTTATAGGGCACTGTCAGGTTTTTTTACACAATATTGACTCATGGATATTTCGTCGAAAATTGTCGCTTTATCACTGATTTAGTTAATCAATATCAAATTTTAGACAGTTATCATGCACTATCTGGCTCCTTCGAGCGAGCAGCGAAGATATGCCTAGACAGCTTTATATAAGAAGACCACACCGAGTCAGCGATCTGTCAATCAATACCTTTTTAAGTGTTCTAGCCTCTTTATTTATTGCTGCCGTTATATATCGGCACCTAATTGTTTTGTTTAACCCTTACCACAATGACGATATACATAGTTTCACTATGGGTGGATTGTGTCAGATTATTTTACATTTACAACACCATGATTTTCCATAGTTTTCATTAAATTATTGAATATAATCATATTTTATTTTTCGGCATTCTACTTGCTTAAATACATTTGAGTATAGTCAGTTAATGCACGCCCTTAGTATGGGATTAAAATTATAAATGGATAAATGGATAAATGGATAAATGGATAAATTAATGTTGCATGGGTTTTTAAAGGTAGTCATTTCTAGTGTTATTTTATTGGCAAGCGGTTTTGCAAATATTGCTTCAGCTTCTTTGATCGAGACAGCGCTGTCTGAAACCACGTACGATTGGAGCGCCAGTTGTTATGATTGTAGTCTTGTTAAAGATTATAGGGGACATCAACCTGACGACACTGATTGGACAACAGTAACCGGAAGTATAACTTTATCGAATTACACAATTGGAGATTTTTTCGACATGAAAGCGCTTGTTGGATTTACTTATGACGGGCCATCTAATCACGTTGTTCCGTTAAATCTAACGCATAAAAGCTGTATGGATGGCACTTGCCTAGCCAATGTTTCCGGTAAGTTATTCCATAATAACAATTTTTTTATCGAACTGACGTATGCACAGTTTACCGATAGAGAAGCCACATTATTAACATCACGTCAGAGTAGAATAGAAGCGTTACGGCAACCAACATATATTGAACTTATTTCGATTAGTGATGGCATTGAACTTGTCTTAAAAAAGTGTGAGAAGTATGCAGATAGAGATAAGTATAATATCTGTGAAAAATTTCAAAATAATAAAATAGATAACATAAATGAAAAAAGACAAATAAAAAACCAAGATAAGTTAAAAAAATATGATAGAAAATTAAACAAAATCATTGATAAATATGATAGATATTTTAATAAAAAAGCAAAAGACCCTATGAACGTGTTTTTCAATAATGTCGATGGCGAGTGGAGTATTGGAGGCGAGAACATGCCATGGGATTTTGGAACGTCAGCAAAATTATCGACCGTTAGCGAACCCAGTGCCCTCGTTATTTTTGCATTAGGCTTAATAGGTTTAAGTTTTCGTCGATTCAAGAAACAATCTTAATTTTGTTTCACTATCGAAATTAATTATCGATGACGGTATGCCTGAAAAAACTCATGAAAGTCAATAATCTCGGCACCTGATTAATAAGTGAGTAGCATCAAAAGGAATCTGCCAATTAAGCAGGTGTTTTTTGACTCATAAAGCTGACGTATTTTATTGACCGCGTTAGTTATCGTTTTATCCAGCGCGTACTCTACCTTTAATTGATTCTATTGTTGATTGACTCTCCTCACTGCCATGCGCAATTACCAGCAAGTTTTGGCTAATACAATGACTCGTCCATAAACCGGCTCTAAAAATAACTAAAGCCACCATCCATCTGCTAATCCAATCCATCTAAGTAATACGCGGCGATAACCGGTTATAAGTTACAGCCTCTGTAAATGCGATAGGGTATAGACTTAACCTACCGCCCCTTTCAACCTTCACTTCAAAATTCAATAACAGGCACAAGATAAAGGGGGTCAGTAATATTCAAAACCGGTTTGCATAATAGTGGGAGGCGCTTGTCTTGAATTCTGAGATACGTGCAAACAGTTGATTAATAATCGAAAAATAGCCAACTTTCACTCCCTTAAGAATATAAAATAGATGCCAATATGGAAAATATAAGACATCATGTACTTTGATTTTAGGAAAAATGACGGTTTATTTTATATGTTCTCATACTTGTGCATTTTAATTGAGCCTCGCTTGATGCGATATCTGTATATGCTGCAAGTGGGGTGTTAATGTATATTGTATTGATTCATTTTTTAACTTGAGAGTTAGTATTTCTTATTATTTAGTTGTGTTTTTGATTTAATTAAAATTTATTTTTTTGTGTATTGTTAAGAAACATTTTATTAAATTAAATCCTGAAGGGATGTTGTGTTATTTAATTCTATAGAATTTATTTTTTTATTTTTACCAGTTGCAGCGATCGTCTACTGGCTTTTATTAAAGGCGGAACTTCCAAAGCTAGCCAAGGTTTGGCTTGTTGCAAGTTCGCTTTTTTTTTATGGTTGGTGGAAGGCTGCTTATTTGATTTTATTGATTATCTCCATACTGATAAACTTTGCGTGTGGTTCGGCGATAATTGCAAGTCGGGGTGAAAAGCAAAAAAAGAGCTTAATGATCCTTGGAATAACGTTTAATTTAGTATTGCTTGGCTATTTTAAATATTCACATTTTTTGGTCGAAAATTTCAATAAATTTTCCACCAGCGAGTTTGGTCCTTTGGATGTGATCTTGCCTCTAGCAATAAGTTTTTTTACATTTCAACAAGTCGCATACTTATCTGATTGTCGCTCTGACCACGACAGTAAGTACAATCTTTTGGATTATTTTCTTTTTGTCTCATTTTTCCCCCAATTAATTGCAGGACCAATAGTTCATCACAAAGAAATGATACCGCAGTTTGCCATGTCCAATAGTAACTCAATGATCCCTAATAATATTGAAAAGGGGCTTTTTATTTTTGCTATTGGTTTATTCAAAAAAGTGGTTATAGCAGATACTTTCGCAATTTGGGCTACTGCGGGATTCTCATTCACAACACAATTATCTTTCTTAGACGCTTGGTTGACTAGTTTAAGTTATACATTTCAGCTTTATTATGATTTCTCTGGTTACACGGATATGGCGATTGGAGCTGCTCTTTTATTCAATATAAAACTTCCTATGAATTTTAATTCACCTTACAAGGCTAAAAATATTCAAGACTTTTGGCATCGTTGGCATATGACATTGTCTCGTTGGCTCCGTGATTATGTCTATATTCCACTTGGTGGGAACCGCTCTGGTAGTTGCAACACTTTCGTGAATCTATTTGTAACATTCCTCTTAGGGGGAATCTGGCATGGTGCTGGATGGACATTTATTATCTGGGGAGCCCTGCACGGATTTGCTGTTTTGGTTCACAGAGTGTGGCGAAATATTGGGATGGAAATGAATAATATTTGCGGCTGGATAATTACCTTTATGTTCGTTAACTTCTCTTGGGTATTTTTTAGGGCTGAAACAATAAATGAGGCCATTATGGTTGCTAGTGGAATGTTAGGTCTTAATGGTTTTGAATTATCAGAAAATTTTCATAGTATTTTTGTTTATATTTTAGATATCACCCCAAATAAACTCCCATCTATTCAAGAACAATTTGTATCATCTTCTGTAACGGTTTTATTTGTTCTTATTTTTGGAGCTATTGCTTTGTTTTGCAAAAACTCTATGGAAATTTCGGGCTTCAATTCAGACACTGTTCAAAAGCTCACTTTTGCCAAAGGATTTGCGACTATTATCTTAGCTTTTGCAGCATTATTTGTGAGCATGGGTGACTCAGTACCAAGTGAATTTTTATATTTCAACTTTTAAGAGCAATGTGTGAATGAAAAATCGATATTTTGCAGGTCTGTTATTAACCTTTGTCGGATTATCCATTACTCTAGCATTGTTTATATTTCCAAAGAAAAGCACTATTTATCCACATTGGATACCTGTAAAGTTTGAATGGCTTAAAGCAAAGAGAACCTTATCAAACCAATCGCGAATACTTATCCTTGCAGGCTCCAATGGGCAATTCGGAATAGATAGCAATGAATTAAGTATACTGACAGGCAAGAAAATATTAAATCTATCTTCTCATGCAGGTCTTGATTTGGGCTTTTATCGTTCAATATTAAAAAAATACCTTGTAAAAGATGACTTTGTTGTTATGCCGTTAGAGTTTAATCATTATTACCGACAGAAACTCACATCTGTACATACCGAAAGTATGTCAAACTGGGGTATGGCTTTTTTAGATACTTCAGCAAAAATTGACCTCGCGAAGGCTATAAATTTTAAAGAATTATTTACTGGACGACTTCAATATTGGGTTAAAAACGGGGTTTCTCTGGAAGAAGTCCGCAATAAAATTGCCAACAATAATTTTTCTCCAGGGCTCGGTTACAATTGGCAGGCGTTGACATCAAATGGCGAATTTATACATGATTTGAAGACTAAAGGTAAAGCTTTGAGCGATAGTTTTTATGGGCCCAGGGGAAATAGAATGCCCTTGTCACAGCGATTTATTGAGCAAATGTATCTCATTCAAAATTATGTCGAGGAAATTGGAGCGCAATTAATATTGACATATCCTACTACTATGAGAAACCCAAAATTTGATCTACAAAAAAAAGAAGATCAGAACCGTATCAATGACTTTAGTAAGCTTCTAAGTGCCAATGGGTTTTCATTACATTGCGATCCAGCATTATTCCACTTTAACAGAGAGTTTTTTTTCAATACGGTTTACCACTTAAACAAACAAGGCGTCATAATGAGAACTACAAATTTGAGTAAATGTATTAAAAACGTCATAGATGGTAAAAGCGATAAGATTAAAATTTCTGAAACATATGCTCGCGTCAGTGAGCAGCAACGAAAATTAAACGAATCACGGGACGTGTCATCAACCGATATTTACGTTGAGAAAAAGACTTATATAGAATAATTAAAGCACTTTACAAATATCAAGCCAAATACGGTACTTTGCCGATTAGCGAATAAGGAGGTCGTAGGCCATTAATTTTAAACCATAAATTTTTGCGGCGCAGCTATAACCGCTAATGGCATAAACATTAAAGCCAGTCATTCCTGGCTCTTAAACCCAATAAAAAATGTCTTTTCCACCTGCTTTTCCTCCGTATTTTCTTCGTTCTTTGTGGTTCAACTTCATTCCGTCTGTTACTAGTGACTAGCTACTAACATCTGCACCCTTCTACATCCCGAAGTGTTTATCGAAGAAATTGGTAATGGTTTTATACAAGTGAATACCCGTATTTTTACCTCGTATGCTATGTTTTTTGCCCGGATAATCCATGCTCTCGAATGGGATAGCTAAGTCTTGCAGGTGTTTATATAACTTAGTACTGTTAGTAAACAATACGTTATCGTCAGCCATACCATGATAAATCAGCAGGTCGCCTTTAAGATCTTTTGCATAAGGGAAGACTGAAGCGGCTTTGTAAGCTTCAACATCTACTTTAGGGTGACCCATAAATCGCTCAGTATAATGTGTGTCATACAATCCCCAATCGGTGACAGGTGCACCTGACACACCTGCTTGAAAATAATCACCGGCTTTGAACATCGCCATTAAGGTCATATAACCGCCATAACTGTGGCCATAGACACCAATGCGTGTTTCGTCCACATAGGGTAGCGTGCGTAAAAACTTTACACCTTCAACTTGATCGTCCAGCTCAACACTGCCCATCTTTTTGTATAATGGGTCTTCAAAAGCTTTGCCTCTACCTTTTGAACCTCGGTTATCGAGACTAAATACCACATAACCTTTACTTGCCCAGTACTGCATAAGTAAGCCACGATTGCCCCCCCAACTGTCTTTGACCACTTGTACGCCAGGACCGCCATACTGATAAACAATCACAGGATGTTTACCCTTTAGACTGTGTGGTGTGTACAAGCGATAATAGAGTTCGGTGCCATCAGCTAAGTTAAAACTAGCGATAGTCGGCTTGACCCAGTTAGCCAGATAGGGCTTGAGAGGATGATTATCGTCCACGGCATTTTCACTTAACCAAGTTAACTGCTCACCTGTGGACTTGTGCAAACTGACTTGTTGAGGTGTGTTGGTAGTAGAAAAATTATCAATATACACGCTGGCATCATCACTGAAAGAAATTTTATGAAAACCACTGCGTTGGGTTATTTTAGTGACTGAACCACCAGCTAAACCAACCTTGTACAATTGGCTTTGTGTGGGAGTATCTGCACGACCCGAAAAGTAAACCAAATCATTTTTCTGGTCGATAGCCTCTACCTGATCCACTACCCACTTTCCTTTTGTGAGCTGACGAACTAACTCACCATTGTTTTTGTATAAGTACAGATGTTTGGAGCCATCTTTTTCTGATGCCCAAATGAAGTGCTGATTGTCATCTAAAAAATGTAAATCTTCATGTAAGTTAACCCACGTATTACTGTTTTCTTCAACAAGAGTGTTTTGGCTATTATTCGATAGATTAAATGCCTTGAGCGCTAAATACTGCTGGCTGCGATCTTGTATTTGATAGGTCAATACTGAACTATCCTTCATCCACCTCACTCTGGCCAAATAAATATCTTGCTCGTCACCCAAATCTACCCATTGTTTTTGTTTAGTTGATACGTCAATAACCGCTAGCTTTATGAGCACATTGTTGGTGCCAGCACTGGGATAACGTTGGGTGACCATTTTTATAGAATCGGCGTAAATTTCGCTACGCGTGATTTGTTCAACAGGTGACTCATCAACTTGAGTAAAGGCAATATGTTTTTCGTCTGGCGACCACCAATAGCCTGTCATTCGCCCCATTTCTTCTTGAGCAACAAATTCAGCCATGGCGTTTTTAATTAAACCTTGTCCATCATTGGTTAAGCGTGTTTCTTTACCACTTATTATATGTTTGATGTACAAGTCTTGGTCGCGAACATATGATACAAAATTACCTTTGGGTGACAATTTAACATCGGTTTCAAATTCTGTTGTTTGAATGACTTGTTCAGCTTTTTTATCACCTAAACGGTAATAATAGGCGTCACCTGACAAGGGAAATAACAACGCTTTACCATCATTTGACCACTGGTAACTAACAATACCAGATCCACTTAAGCGCATACGTTCACGTCTAGCTTTTTCTTCATTAGACAAAGTTTCTAGTCCAGTGCTCAAATCGTCTGAATCAAATAACAGCTGAGTTTGGCCACTTACTATGTCGTATTCCCAAAGGTCTAATCGTTCATAATCGGTTTTTTTACCTTGTAAAAACGTTACACGCTTTCCATCAGGAGACACCTGTAATTTTTTTTGTGCTGCCCCCTGGAGGCTTGGAGATTGAAAAATACGTTCAATACCCAGTACTGATTCAGGGTGATTGTT
>CAJQKX010000614.1 GCA_905479025.1 uncultured Paraglaciecola sp. | reverse complement strand
TTTACGCCTGCCAACATTTTTGCGCGAGCGTCATCAGAAAAACGAACTTCTTTAGCTGCCATGATAATTATTCCTCTAAAATTCTGTTATTGGATTGGGTTTATTCGACTACTGCTAAGATGTCGCTTTCACTAAGGATAAGCACTTCTTCGCCGTCTAACTTTTCAGTTTTAACCCCATAGCCATCGTTAAAAATCACGATGTCACCGATTTTAACGTCGACTGCTTTCACATCACCGTTTCTAATACACGGCCATTACCTACAGCGATAACTTCGCCGCGAGTCGATTTTTCTGCTGCAGAGCTTGTTAACACAATGCCACCTGCAGATTTACTTTCTTGTTCGTGACGCTTAACGATAACGCGATCGTTTAAAGGACGAATTGCCATTTTCAAATCTCCTGAAAATTCCAATGTTAATAATGTTATGTGCCTTTACATAAAGGCGGTGATTAAGCAGAAGACGCATCATCTGCTTAGAATTCTTATTAATAGAACAACGTTCTGCGTCCAGAGATGGGGTTAGCAGGAATGATCTCAAGGCTTTTTTAATAAAAAAATTAAAATAAATACGTTATTTCACTGCATTCGTTTGACATAGGTTAAGTGAATAGCTTTCTGTATTACTATTAGTACTGGAACTTTTGCTGGCATCACAGAGTAAACAGTCGATTATCTATAGTCATTACTTATTGGAGGATTAATTTTGGTTGCAAAAAATGGTCAATTTTACTGTGTAAAATATTTGGTATTATTGTTGTTCGTTTTAGCGAGCATCCAAGTCATAGCTCAGCAGGAGGTTGCCCTAGAAGATGATATGCGACCTGTGTGGGAAGCGGGTGTATTGGCTGCGGTTTTTAGTTCGCCTGAATACCCTGGCGCAGGACAAAGTCAGAGTAATGTTATTGCAGCTCCCTATTTTATTTACCGCGGTGAAACCATACGTATAGGTGATGGTTCAATTGCCCGGGCAGTGGCAATAGATAAAAGTTGGTATGAACTCGACTTATCGTTGGCAGGTTCTTTTAACGCTAATTCAGAGGGTAACGAGGCGAGGGTAGGCATGCCTGATTTAGACTTTATTTTTGAGCTGGGACCGCAGCTTAAATTAAAGTTATCAAAATTTGAATTTGAACAGCATGGCAAAGCAGAACTGCTCTTAAACTTGCAAGCTCGCGCTGTATTTTCAACTGATTTTTCGAGCATCCATAAACGAGGTTATGTGTTTCAACCGGTACTAAGTTATCGCCAGCGAGGATGGCTAAGTGAAAAGACCGCCTTATCTGTTAGCTTGTCACCCACTTGGGCAAGTGAAAAATTGCACGATTATTTTTATCAAGTTGATAGCGCATTTGTTACCGAACAGCGTTCAGCCTACGATGCTGGTAGTGGTTATTTGGGCACAGACTTATCTGTTGGTCTGTCATTTAATGCCACCGAAGACATTCGAATTTTTACCTTTGCCCGTGCATCACTTCATTCAGGTTCAGCAAATGAAGATAGCCCACTTTTTATAGACAAAAGCACATACTCCTATGGCCTTGGGATGGTCTGGCGATTATGGGAGAGTGAGGAGAAGGTATCTGGCAGATAATAATAAATGTTTTATTTGTATTTAACCTGTAACTATTAAAAGTTGCCAAACACTTTTAATAGTTACAACTTCGCTACAAATAGAAGTACTTGTGAATGAAATTAAATCACCTTAACTTAACCATTCCCCGGAATGGCGTCCTATTTTAACATTCAGATATTAAGTAGAAAAATGCGTTTTTGATATACTCAACATCTGAAATTTAAATAGTCTTAACGGCCAAGAGTTCAATATTTAGTATATTGCATAAGTTGCTTTTGGCTTTACCATTATAAAGTTATATGCACGGGCCGGCGGTGACTGGTTTTCTGAGAGGCTGGTACTTGCCAAATGTCGACTCGCAGAGATTCAAGTCAATAATCTCTTAGCGACATAAGTTTCACGGAAATCACCCTGTTCACACTAAATCCCCGAAAACATTCTATTTACGGCTGCAGAGCCAAATAAACCTTGTGGTTAACGTCCAGTTTATATACACTTCACGCCGCTTAAAACAGTCACTACTTTTAGTTCCTTGTCTCTATATAGCTTGACTGTGCTATCGAGGCTACAACCGTGAGGAGCAACATACATGCGTCATTATGAAATCGTATTTATGGTTCACCCTGACCAGAGTGAACAAGTTCCAGGTATGATCGAGCGTTATACTGGAATTCTTACCCAAGAAGGTGGCATTATCCACCGCCTAGAAGATTGGGGCCGTCGTCAATTGGCTTACCCAATTGATAAACTTCATAAAGCACATTATGTCTTAGTAAACGCCGAAGCAACTGCTGAAGCTGTTGAAGAGCTAGAAACTGCTTTCCGTTTTAATGATGTTGTTCTGCGTAACCTGGTTATGCGTACCAAAGATGCTGTTACTGAACAGTCCCCTATGGCTAAAGAAGAACGTCGTGAAAAGCGTGATGAAAAACCTTTTGAAAAGCCCGCTGCTGCTGCTGTTGAAGAAACTGCTGCTGAAGCTCCTGTAGAAGAAGGGGATAAATAATGGCTCGTTTTTTTAGACGTCGTAAGTTCTGTCGTTTTTCTGCTGCTGATGCTCCTGCGATAGATTTCAAAGATATCGCTATGTTGAAAAACTACATCACAGAAAGTGGTAAAATTGTACCTAGCCGTATCACTGGAACTAGCGCGAAATATCAGCGTCAGTTGTCAACTGCAATTAAGCGTGCGCGCTTCTTAGCGTTGCTTCCATATACTGATTCTCACAAGTAATCATAGGTAGCAAAGATGGAAATAATACTATTAGACAAGATCGCTAACCTAGGCGGCTTGGGTGACAAAGTCACTGTAAAATCAGGTTATGGGCGCAACTTCTTGTTTCCGCAAGGTAAAGCAGTTCCGGCTACTAAAGCTAATGTTGAAAAATTTGAAGCTCGCCGTACTGAATTGGAAGCAAAAATTGCTGAACAACATGCTGCAGCGCAGTCCCGTGCAGATAAAATCGTTGCGTTAGGTGAAGTGACTATTGCTTCTCCTGCTGGTGATGAGGGTAAATTGTTTGGTTCAGTCGGTACACGCGACATAGCCGCTGCAATTACTGCTGCTGGTGTTGAAGTGACTAAATCTGAAGTTAAATTACCTGTTGGTACTTTACGTGAAACTGGCGAATTTGAAATCGATTTGCAAATTCACTCAGACGTTACTGCCACTATCAAATTGGTAATAATTCAAGAAGCCTAATCGCTAATTGATTTGAGTATCTAAAAACACTGCTAAGTTAGCGGTGTTTTTTTATGCCTGTTGTTTGTCCTGAAAATTGATATGTCGCTTGTTCATAGGCTTCTTTTATCAAACTAAATAGCCCATCATCCACTTGCTCTAAATGGTTGAGCTGCGCCTTTTGGGTTCACATAGAGTCAAATGGCCCTGACGCCTCAAGTCTTTCACCAAAGGTTTTATCATTAAACATAAGACCTACATCGTTTTTTTAGACGACAGCAGAATAAGCGCAAATTGTTGTTTTGCCTCATAAGCTTTGCTCGATATTGACTCACTATCTACACTAAAGGATATTTATTTTGTAGTTGTTTTTTCCATTCAGGATCAAGGCCAGTGGCATTAGTCGCAAGCTCTACCAGCCGCGGTTCAGTTTCACCATCAATAACCCTAAGCATATTATCAACAGTGATTTTTGTATTAGGTCTTTGTTGTAAAAAGAATACATCTGTTAGTGAAATATTTCCTGGCTGTAATACACGGTAATACCAACCGTTAAGCCTATGCAGACTAATGAACTGGTTTACATTAGGTTGTTTAAACTTAGCATCAATTTTCCAACAAGGGATACGCGGGGAGCTAACTTGTATTATGGCGTTACCTACTTGGTAGATATCACCAATACATACATTGTGCTCGTTCATATCTGTAGCAGATATATTTTCGCCTATCGTTCCTGGTTTCGCTGTTTTATGTAAAAGAGGGTAACGCTTGATGATTTTTTCGTAGCTGCTTAATGCATACTGATGTAATGCTTTTTCAGAGCCCCCATGGAAACGTTTATCAGCCTGAACATCGCCTACTATGCCCATTTCATTCACTGAAACTTGCTCTACTGATTGTTTGTAGATACCGGTTTGGCTGAGTTTTTCACCAATGACAGATAATTTTCCTGAATATAAACCAATGATTTCCAATATTATTTTCGCTCATTTTAATTATTTTTAGTGTTTTAAGCTTTAAAGATCTTATCTGCGACTAACCTTTTAACACAATAAGATTAAGACGTTAGATTGACTATCCTAGGAAACGTTGTTCATGCTTAACATAAGCTTGCCACAAAAAGTGAGTGGAACTTAAAAAAAGCTGTGTAAAGCCAAGATAAACAAGCATACAGCCTGTTGTATCAAGTATAGATTGGGCAAGTGTATGGGTTATGTTATCGAATGGCAGGTGAAAAGATATGGCTGAGGATACAGTACAAGAAGTGTTTGTTCAGTTGTGGCAAAAAATCGAGCGGTACCGTTGATATTGAAGGTTATGTTGCAAGACTGTTCAATACAGCAAGAAATAGCAAGGACTGCGCCCGCAAAGCAGGGTCGTTTATTTGTAGATAAATTTAATAAGCTCATTAAGGGTTTCAAATACTTTGTATTGATGGTCTGCAGATTTCATATTTTAGTCAATTATGCTGCTCTCTCCACCGAAATATGGGCCAATGCTATTAGGGCTTGTTTGT
>CAJQKX010000613.1 GCA_905479025.1 uncultured Paraglaciecola sp. | reverse complement strand
TACTCAGAGGCGGTTTACAGCATGGGCAAGATGAGATAGTATGGGCAAGAAAAGTAGTAAATTTATAAATTATTACAAAGAGATATTTAATTATTTTTTTAAAGGATAAATTTCTGCAAAAACCTAACGAAAACAGCGTGCTGGCACACGAATAACTTATATATAACAGATAATTAGATACTATTTTATAGGCATGACCGATTGACTTTTAATCAGTAGGTCGAGGGTTCGAATCCCTCAGTGGTCACCATTTTACTCCTTGAAATATAACAATAAATTGCCTGTTTAGATATTTCTAATATCTCTCTCGTTATGGCTGGGCTACTCAATGGGCTACTCACACCAATATTTGCGAACACGATTTATGTGGGTAACTTACTGCGGGGCGCGGTAAGTTAAAGGCGAATTCAACCATTGTTGAATATCGTTAATGCGAAAAGCCTTTCTTATTGCTTTGTCATCACTCGAAAGTTTTTCGGGGATTGGGAATGTTCCTTGATGGATGCGGCGATCAATTGTCTGCCTTGAAATAGAGCACAGCTTAGCCGCCGTTTTAATGGAGATAAATGCGTTTGACTGTATCATCAGCGAGGCAACAAGATCGGCCTCAAAGACTGTACTTTGTTTTTGTCCAGCCTGTGAAAAGCTTTCATTTAGTAGGTTTTCAATATCGTCCATCTTCTTTTCCGTATGGGAAGACTGGGAGACGAAGAATTGATATTCGACGCCTCCCAGCTTGCATCTCCCTGTTAAGGGTAGGACTGAATCTAAACACAAAAGGCTGCTCATCCTTTT
Organism: uncultured Paraglaciecola sp.; assembly: GCA_905479025.1. The sequence continues at coordinate 4,438 of CAJQKX010000613.1, read as the reverse complement.
GTATCAGAGAGCAGCCCTTATACTCTATTGCACCACATCAACATTAATATACTGCTAATGTTCTTTAGCATTTAGCGGGTATTTTAATTATATTGATTGGTGCATTAGCTACATTTCTAACGGGGAGACCCCGCACCCCATCGTTAACCTTTCGTTAATAACCTGTGTGATACCGTTAGGCTAACGATTCCGCCAGATGTGCCTTGTCGGACAAGGCATCTGGGCAAGGGGAGGTCTAGGTTTCATGATCGAAAAAAACGATCAAACCTATTTCCCCGTTGCATCCCCACAATTCAGTTGCTCGGAGGATGTTTATGTCTAAAAATAATATACCCGTTTATCCACGACTAACCATTCGTCTTTCCATAGACGAACGATCAGATTTGGAAGCACGTGCTGATAAGCTTGGGCTTTCGATGGGAGGGTATTGCAAATCAGTGATTTTCAATACGCCGCCGCCAAAGGCCTCGCGCAGGCCAGCCAGAGATAAAGCGGAGCTGGCTCGATTGCTTGGGCAGGTTTCCATGCTTGGAAACAATGTCAATCAAATCGCAAAGCGTTTGCATGTGACATCATCTTTGGATCAGCACAGATTGCGCGAGGCGATCAATGATCTTCACGACATCAGGGCTGGTATCTTAAATGCCCTTGGCTGTCAGGATGCTGAAACTGATATTCAGCTATCTTACACAGCGAAAATATCCTCCGAACAACTTCACAACAGATTTTCATACGCATCTCATCATTCATTAGATGATGAGGTGCCGCGTGATCATTAAGGCATCTCAGCGCGGGTTTGCGCGTAACCTCGCGAACCACTTGGCATCGACCAATGATAATGATCATGTCTCCCTGATGGAGATACGCGGTGTTATGGGGCAGTCTCTCCATGCTGCATTAGTGGAAATGGAAGCAATTTCGCAGGGTACGCGATGTCGGCAACCATTTTTTTCAGTTTCGTTTAATCCACCTCCCGATAAAGACGTATCTCATAAAGCATTCGAAGACGCGTTTGATACCGTTGAACAAACACTTGGGCTACAAGGCCAGCCTCGCGTTGTTGTTTATCACGAAAAATCGGCGAGACGACATGCGCATGTGATCTGGCTGCGTGTACGGATCGATGATATGAAAGCTATCCGTATGTCTCACTTTAAGCGCAAGTGCGCGGAAGTGTCTCGACTATTGTATCTACGCCACGGTTGGGATATGCCAGCAGGTTTTAAAGACTTTCGACTAAAAGACCCATTTCATTTGACGACGGCTGAATGGCAACAAAATCTACGGAATAATATCGACCCCAAAGATATCAAAGCGATGTGTCAGGGGGCATGGAAACAATCGGATGGTGCATTAGAATTTCAACAAGCACTTCAGCAGAAAGGGTTGTTTATTGCGCGTGGTGATAGACGAGGGTTTGTGGTTATTGATGCAGGCTTTAAAGTCTATTCCCTAAGCCGTTATAGCGGCATTGCCCGCAAAGATATTAAAGAGCGTCTTGGTAGCCCAGAACTGTTGCCTTCTGTTGAAGTGATCAAGAAAACAATCCGGTCGATCTATAATCGGTCGGCGCGTTCAAGTATTGCTGAACTGGAACTTCGGCATGTTTCAGAAATTTCCAGACATGCACTAGTTAAAAAAGAACTTATCGATCTACAGCGCGAGGAACGCGAAATATGGCGGCAAGACAATCAAGGAGGTGTCCTTCGCAAAGCTTTCCGCAGGGTAGCGGTAGCTGCACAATCACTCAGTCGTAAATTTACTCAAGTTTCAGGAATGAGATCGAAAAGCGTGGATGCTGATAGCATCAAGGAGAAAAGACAAAATGTTGCATCGTTTGAAACATGGGAGGGAATGATTTTTCGGCATAATCATGAGTCTCGAAAACTACTGGTACATACAAAGAAAATCCGTGAAAAACAAAGAGATGAGCGTACAGCATTGGCAAGCCAGATACTCGCTACCCGTCGGGATGAGCCAGAGACTGTGGTGCAATCTGCACAGCCGGACTTTGAGAAGCGATCTGACAGAAACACCCAGCCGGATGCGTCACTAAAAGACTACCGTATAAAGCGAACCGTATCGCGTAAAGGGGGAAAAAGCGCAAAACCAAATAGGCGCAGGGGAGCGAGATTATTGAAAGGACGAAGTGCCAGCCGTAATGAAGCTCAGATTCTTAAGCGAAAGCGCCACAATCCGCGTTTCCTACAATTCCTGCGGAGGAGGACACCAAAGCTTGAGTATAAGGAGGTGTTTAATAATGTGACTGGCGCGCCTGAAGCAGCACCAGAACAGAAAACGCCGAAAAAGCTTATAGTGCCAAGAATGGACTAATTAATTCAGGAAGCTTCTCAACCATTCTTCCAGTCGGCGAGTAGCAATAACATCATCGCGGTTGTAGCCTAGAATTTGCTGTTTCAATTTCTGTTTTTCAGTCGTGTTTGGTTCTTGCAAAAAATTATTAAATTGCACGATTGACCACTGTGAGCCTGAACCGTCATCCTCCCATTGAAAGTTAACTAGGTCGGGATGTTTACAAATATCTTTCAACCCATAGCCTTGTAAGGGAAGAACTAGACTTTCCAATACGGGTTTTTGCATGTCAAAAAGGGGGCTGTCGTTACCGAGCAGATAAAGCACGGTGTCATTTTCTTCCATGTCGTAGCGATTGGCATAGGATCGAATGGTCGTTCGTTCGTGCGAAGCAAAGTGCGCCAGAATCAGATCGTTGTATCGTGACCGATAGCGCTCTATTAGATCAAGGAATGCTAGCCAGCCTTTTTCATCGTCATCTTCACTATCCGTCCAAACATATTCGAAATTTTCCCTGCCGAACGGAGGCTCCAAAAATCCCCAGAGATACACATGCTTATCGCCATTGGCGGTTAGAGGGTTATCTTCTATATCAAAATGAACCCATGTGCCTTCAGGCAAGCTAATGGGTGCTATCTGGTGAGTGCTGCCATCTTGATAAGCTTGTGCCTGTAAAACCGCACGTTGCTTTTTCTCAAAGCCCTTCAGGTAAGGTACATCTGGGATGGTTTCGGGGTCACTTTTGGCTAGCGCTAAAATGGACGCTATGCCCACCTTTTCAAGCGCATCGGCGGCACGGCCTTGAACGCCATAGAGTAATGACAAATCTTCCTTTTCTTCAAACTGTGGTTTGCAGTGTTCGTAGTAGGTACAGGCGCGACACTTGCTGTGGCTGTAGCGAACCACTGGCTCGGTCTTATCTGCTAACAAAGCGCGCATTTCAGTAATAAATTGATTGGTTATGGCGCTCGCTTCGTCACCAATTTCGGCGGTTGATTCATCGCCCAGAAACACAATGGCAGGTAGCTGTGTGTTTAGCTGTCTGCGATAGAAACCAAGCTGTACCTGAATAGACTTCTTGTCTTCATGGAGCGATAGCTTGGCATCGGCAGGTTGGTATTCACCATTGTCGTTGCGAATAAGAAAATCAGGAAAACCGATAAATCCTTCTTCCTCGTTTTTAAGTTGGGCTTGATAGATAACGTCAACACCCTGAGCCATAAGTTGTCGTGTATGTTCGACTGACGTGGCTTCATGAACATCGTATTGTGTACGCAGGGAGTCCAGCATATTTTGTTCGTGCCCAAGGCCTAGCTCAACGACCAGTTGTTCAAAGGCATCTTCAGGTTCCGCCTGCTCAAATTGACCTGTGTTATCGAGCCAAACGCGGCGGACGCACTCAGACCACGCTACGGCATCGGAAGGTTTGATTAAGAGGTGGTCGTTGCTGTTCATAAAGTAGCCATTTATTCCTTGATTCCAATCTATCCCATGCTGAGCTGCGTGCAAGCAGATTTTCTATTGAGAGTTCCTATATTTTCCCATATTCTCTCTATTATGTTGAGCGCGAACCTATTGATATAACTCATGACTGATGAAATATTGACCTTAAAAGAGGTCGCTGCCTATCTGAAGCTTGCGGAAAAGACAGCTTACAAGCTGGCTGCCGAAGGCAAATTGCCGGGGTTCAAGGTTGGTGGAAGCTGGCGATTTAAAAAAGAAGATGTGGAAAGTTGGATAAATGATAAGAAGCAGGAAAACGTAATTGAACGCAGTTGAGATAGAGGAAGCCATAAGCCTGCTTGCCGAGCAGGAATTCGACGCTAAAGAATTCCCTTACGCGTTTCTGGAAGCATTTGGCAACAAGAAAAACATCATCAAGCGCCTTAGAAGCGAAAAAGCAGATACCTCAAATAAATCTGATATCGATGGCGCTGTACTCCAGCGTAACAATATCCATGTTTTGGTCTGTGATACGGATAAAGTCTCTGAATCGTTAACCAAGCTAAAAGAAAGCGCAGCCACAACAAAGTGGAAAGCGAAGTTTGTCGTAGCCACCGATGGTAAAGATTTTGAGGCTGAAGACATTCAATCGGGTGAGACGGCAGCTTGCGCCTTTAATGAG
>CAJQKX010000612.1 GCA_905479025.1 uncultured Paraglaciecola sp. | reverse complement strand
TAACGTTAATAATGCGTTGATGGCGATAGCAGCGGCAAAACATAGTGGTGTTAAAAGCGACCTAGCGGTTGAAGCACTAGCACAATTTGTTAATGTAAAACGCCGCATGGAAGTAAAGGCCGTCGTTAATGGGATTACTTTATATGATGATTTTGCTCATCATCCTACTGCTATTTCCTTCACTATTAATGGACTCAGAGCAAAGGTTGGCGATGGACGCATTTTAGCAGTACTAGAGCCTCGTTCTAACACTATGAAAATGGGGGTACACAAAGATACACTTGCCGCATCATGGTCTAGTGCCGATCAGATATTTATTTTTGAACCATCAAATTTAACTTGGTCGATGGATTATCTGCTGATGCAAAGCAGCGTAACAGCCATGTTATATAAAGATATGGATATGTTGGTGAAATCCATCATTTCTTATGCCAAGCCAGGTGACCATATTCTAGTGATGAGTAACGGTAGTTTTGGTGGCATTCATAAATTATTGATCGAGCAATTAGCTAAAATCGATTTAAATAAGACTTAAATAAAGAGCCTTCAAATGAAATTAAATAAACTAATTATTGGTGTGGTTGCGGCTGCAATGAGTTTTCAAACCTTAAGCTGGGGGCAAATTGGGCATCGTGTTACAGGGGCTATTGCAGAGCAATATTTAACACCTGAAACACATCGTGCCATCAGTCAGTTGCTGATAAATGAAGATTTAGCCGAGGCCTCGACTTATGCTGACGAGATGCGTTCAGACCCTAGTGAGTTTTGGAAAAAAACAGCTAACCCTTGGCATTATGTGAATGTGTTTGACGGCAAAACCTATTTAGACGTGGTGCCGCCACTTGAAGGCAATGCTGCGACAGCTTTAGATATGTTCTCCAAACAATTAAAAAGTAAGCAATCAAGCTTTGCAGAGAAACAACTCGCACTGCGATTTATTGTGCATATTATTGGTGATTTACATCAACCTTTTCACGCCGGAAATGGAATAGATAAAGGAGGTAACGACGTAAAACTCAAGTTCTTTTGGGAAGATTCTAACTTACACCGAGTCTGGGATTCAGGCTTGATTGATAGGCAAAATTTGTCATACACAGAATGGACTAAAATTTTAAGTCGCAAAATATCTGAACAACAGGCGAAAGAATGGGTGGAAGTTGATCCAAAGGTATGGATAGCTGAAAGTGCAAAGTTACGAGTTAATTTATACCCTGAAAATGATAAACTTTCATGGGATTACCAATATCAAAATCTACCTATAGTGAAACAGCGTTTACAAATGGGGGGGGTGAGGATTGCCGCTTATCTAAATGCTTTATTTAAGTAACTGCACGCTTAAAGAGTTTGTCTGTAATAACGCCACTATTATTACCGAAAATATGCACTGGACCTAACGTTCGGTGCGCGAATGCAAGGCAAGTTTACTTTCGGTTGATAACCGGAAAAGCCTATAAATTTTCTGTTAAGTTATTTAGTCAGCAACAACAAATAACTTGTTTTGATGTTCAGCTAGAGGCTCAAAACTCTCCTAAGTTCAAGTTAGGACGCCTGCTTATGTCAATTTTCTTACCCTAGAGCCCAAAGCCGAAATTTATGCGCAAGTCGTATAAATTATGACATCACACTGATGGATAACGATGTTACTGAAAGGCATTTTCTTGGGATATTGGTTGTGTTATAGGTGGAGGAACGAGCCCGGTAAGTTGTTAAAGTTGTCTGTCAAGCCTAACCGCATTTTGCATGGCGAGTACTCTCCATTGAATGGGTTTACCCAAAGGCGAAACATGCTGGTTAGACATTGTAAACCGAATGATCACACATTAAATAGGCTATCAAATGGAGCTGGCATAGGGTTAATTAAAATAGGTCGGGCTTGCAAAAATGCTGAGGCACAGCAATTGTGTGCCTCGGGTGAGATCGTCAATTTTATTAAAAAGGGATAAGCGTTTAGTGGTTATTATTGATGAAATGGCTTACTTAACCGGTGAACCGCATCAATAAATACTTTGGCATTGTCAGGTGGCACATCTAGATGAATGCCATGACCAAGGTTAAATACATGGCCGTTTCCTTTACCAAAACCTTCTAAAATAAGTTGCACTTCCTGTTCAATGCGCCCGGCTGGTGCATATAACATAGACGGGTCCATATTACCTTGTAGTGCAACCTTGTCGCCGATGCGTGCTTTTGCATCAGCCATATCCACTGTCCAATCCAGGCCTACTGCGTCACATCCAGTTGCAGCGATAGATTCCAACCACAGACCTGCATTTTTAGTGAACAAGGTTACGGGAACCTTGCGCCCATCATTTTCGCGCGTGAGACTATCGACAATTTTATGCATATATTGCAAAGAAAACTCTTGGTAATCACGACCTGATAATACGCCACCCCAAGTGTCGAATACCATTACTGATTGAGCTCCAGCGGCAATTTGCGCATTAAGATACAAAATAACGGAATCGGCTAACTTATCAAGTAATAGGTGCAAAGCTTGTGGATCACTAAAGGCCATTTTTTTAATTTTGGTGAAGGCCTTGCTTGACCCACCTTCGATCATATAAGTTGCGAGTGTCCAAGGACTACCAGAAAAACCAATTAAAGGCACCGTTCCATTTAAATTTTTGCGTATGGTGCGCACGGCATTCATCACGTAACCCAGTTCTATTTCAGGGTCCAGTATAGGTAATTTTTGAATTTCAGCCATGCAAGTTAATGGCCGTTCAAACTTTGGACCCTCACCGGTTTCAAAATATAAACCCAGTCCCATCGCATCAGGAATAGTCAAAATGTCAGAAAATAAGATGGCAGCATCTAGATCGAATCTACGTAATGGCTGGAGTGTTACCTCGCAGGCTAATTCAGCATTTTTACAGAGTGACATAAAGTCGCCAGCTTCTGCTCTTGTGGCTTTATATTCAGGTAAATATCGACCTGCTTGGCGCATCATCCATACTGGTGTCGTATCGACTGGCTGACGTAACAATGCCCTTAAATATCGGTCGTTTTGCAATGGTTGCATTGATTTCCTCAAATTAGAATTAACTGACCCTGCTTAGGCTATAGGTTTAAAAATGCGTATTGTAGCGATTTTATCCACTGAGAAAAGGGAAAGTTGAATTATATCTCGCAAAAACTTACATACTGAGAATTGTCTTTGCTTAAAAGATGATGCGAGCGCAACTAAAAATTAAGGATCTCGATGACGAGATTAAAAAGCTAAAATATTCAAGCCCCACTTATGTGGGAGCTTTTACACTCAGAGTTTAATTAAGAAGGGTTTGGAATAGTAATATTCTTCTGCTGTTTTATTTCTTCGATAGTATGCTGAATTAGTTGCCCCGCAATAGATAACTTGGGTGGAATATTAGGTAATTTGTCTGAGTCAAACCAATATGCTTCAAGTATTTCCTTGCCGTCTACTTTTATATCCCCTGAGTCAAAATCTGCCAAGAATCCAACCATTAATGAGTGAGGAAAAGGCCAAGGTTGGCTCGAAAAGTAACGCAAGTTTTTCACTTTTATGCCCACCTCTTCAAATACTTCCCTGTGAACTGCTTGTTCCAGTTTTTCACCACTTTCTACAAAACCTGCTAAAGTTGAATACATTTGCATAGACCGTTGCGGTTTACCTTGTGCTAACAATATTTTGTCGTTATGCCGGATAGACACAATTATACAAGGTGAAATTCGTGGGTAACAACGGTGCTGACATCGTGAACACTGCATTGCCATTTCCCAATTAATTTGTTGCATAGTGCTGCCACATTGACCGCAAAACCTATGTGTGCGCATAAACAAAGCAATTTGCCATGCTCTAGAGGCAATGCCAAAAAAGCTAGTTTGGTTTTGCATGAGTAAGGCGCGCATACTAATAAGTGAAAGTTGTTCGTTTTCAATATGTTCATTGACCATATCAATTAATAAGCAAGGCAAGTCGTCATGGCTGCCTATTCGAACGATTTGCTCTTGGTAGGCATGGGCAAAATCGAGCGCTGCCCAAGTGTCAACTATTAACCCAGGATTTTCAGTAAATTGAAAAATTCTTTCACCGCTGAAAATTAACCATATAGCCTTTGTTTCATCTGTTACCGATATATTTTGTTCGATCATGTCGTTGTCAGAAATAAGAAATCTTCATTTAAGTTAACACAGTAAAACACAGCACAGAAAAATACTTTTTTAAAAGAGTATCACATCATCAATATCGACATATGTGGTCAAGTGAATCTGATAATAAATATTTAAAGTACGCAACACCACAAAGATTAGTGTTATTATTAAGGGCCTATTGAGAAGGAAGAAACGTGACTGATATTTGTGAACATTCTATTGCAAAACAAGTGTATAAAGCTAGGCAATTTTGTGAAGATAAAGGGGCTAGATTTACTTTACTCAGAGAGAAGGTTTATGCCATATTGCTAGAGCAGCAGGGTGCTGTAGGTGCTTATGAACTGTTGGATGCTCTAAAAATAACAGAGTCCAATGCAAAGCCTGCCACAGTCTACAGAACCTTAGATTTTCTCTTAGAGTTCGGTCTCATTCACAAAATAGAATCCACAAATGCCTTTGTGGCTTGTCATCATTTTGATTGTAACCATCCAGTACAGTTTTTGATTTGTGATACCTGTGGTGATGTAAAAGAAATCCAATCCGAAGGATTAAAAGATACCTTAGATAAACAAGCCCAGACAGTTGGATTTAGCATAGTCAATCAGACAATTGAAGCTCATGGAATCTGTGCTGCTTGCCAATAGAGCTAATCTTTTAAAAAAGAACTTATCCAATAAACGCAGAGTTTATAAACCCTTTATCGCTGCATAACTCAATATATTGAATACCATGGCAATAATTGGGTTATTACCGAGTAAACCCAAAAAGATAAAGTGATCACCAAGCGAGAGTGCAGGTCTCTGGCTTAATTGTTATGACAACGCCTATGGTGGTTTTCAGGCAGGATCATACGATAAACCATCCAGTTGATGGGAATAAATTGTTAATCCCATTTTCTCATGCATCAAGCAACCTCTAATTAGAAATGTGCTATACCCAATAAAAAGCAAAAAGATGCATGCTGATACATGACGCTATTGTCTTATCTCGTTAAAATCAGGGGATATCATCTGATCACTGACGAAGTGGTCAATCAACTTGTAAGCATGAAGCAATTTAAAACTGGCCTACTAAAATTATTTGTTCAATATAATAGTGCCAGAGAATATGGCTTATGACTCACAAAACTTTGAGGGTGCAGATGATAAGCCTACCCATATTAAAGCCAGTTTGCTTGGCAACAACCTCAGCATAACCATTGTTGATGGCACTTTAGGTTTAGGCCTAGGCCTGTGGCAAGGCATAGTATTGGGAGGATTACACAGTAACAAGTACTTTC
>CAJQKX010000611.1 GCA_905479025.1 uncultured Paraglaciecola sp. | reverse complement strand
AGGTGCAGCTGACAAACGCCGAGAAGGGGTGATAGGGACATTATAAATCAGCAGCCTGCTCAATCTAGCGGTTTTGTGCAATTAAAACACCATATCTCTCGCCAAGTCATTAAGGCAAGACAACGCTTGAGCCGCCTTTTCTGTTGGCACAAATATATGGTCGTGATAATAAGCAGCCACCACATTGGCGCTGATACCGTGAAGGGCTAATGCAGTCGACACCGCTGCCGTTAGTCCAACAGCATCAAGGCTTGAATGGACGTTTAAGGTAATACATTGAAATACGCCTTGATAAGCAAGACCTGATACATCGGCATGAGTTTTTGACACTATTACGGTTAGCCCTTCTTCCTCATGAAAAGTACCAAGAGGCGCTAACGCCGTCAAAGAAACGGAGCTATGTTTATCTAATGTAGCGAACACATATTCAGGCTCACCCAAAACAGGCTGCATTGTACCAATCAATTTACCTAAATCCGTCTCACCCGACATATCTATTCCTCATCTGAAAACTTGTAGCTCGCAGCTTGCAGCCCACTGATTATTATATCCCTAATTGTTAAAATATAATGAGAAAGTTTTTATCAAGTTTTGGCTGCCATAGCTGCTTTTTAGTCGCGACCAACATTTCAAGTAATGGTTTAATAAGCAATATTACTTCATCACAATTGACATGTGATGCAGATATGGGCATCGACACATCAACACTCACCTTTGATTTTGGTGGGGCTATCATCAGTTTATTTACTTGGCCCGTCACCAGTATCCATTTTCCACTACATGGCTTTTTCTTGATGCAAGTGTTTATCAACCAACGCTACTATTTAAGGCTCAGCCACACTTTGTGCATCACCGCTTGAACACAACACACAATCAGGAAGAGCAGTATGCAAATTTTAATTTTGTATCTCAAATTTTTAATAGTTGTTTGGATTGATGATCTTAATCGTCGCGCTGTTCGTTTAAAAAATAACCAACTGAGGATTATTGAATGAAATTATACATTGAATCAATTGAAGGCGGGACTTATCTAGCGGCAGTAGGGGAGCAAGACCAACACCATCTTGTTCGAGATCCTAGCAGTAGCCCCATGACATTTCATTGTCTTAACGAGATAAAACAACATTTAAAGAATAAACATTTTGAACAAGTATGGTTAAAACAAAACACGCCTTACGATGAAATGTGTGGGTTAGACGACAAGCAAGAAAAATTAGAAATATTGATTGATTGGCATTAATAATCTGATTATGAATTGCATTAAGCTGCGGTTAATCCCTTAACAGCAACTTAATGTTATGCAAACCTATATTATCTGTCTAGATTCATTACCTTAGTCCATGCTTTAACAAAATCTTCTACAAATTTTTGTTTAGAGGTGTCAAAAGCGTATACCTCTGCCACAGCTCGAAGCTCTGAGTTAGAGCCAAAGATTAAATCCACAGAGGTGGCAGTCCATTTAGGTTGCCCCGTTTTACGGTCTACACCTTGATATACACCGTCAGTTTCAGATTTTTTCCATACGGTTGACATATCAAGTAAGTTCACAAAAAAATCATTGCTTAATGTGCCGGGTTTACTGGTCAGCACACCATGCACGGCTTGACTATGATTAGCGTTCATGGCTCGTAAACCACCGACTAAAACTGTCATTTCTGGTACCGTCAAGTCTAACTGGTCAGCTTTATCAACCAACATTTCTGTGGGCGACTTGTAACTAGCCGAAGGCTTAAAGTAGTTGCGGAAACCATCTGAATTTAGCTCAAGCAAGCTAAATGAGTTCACATCAGTTTGCGCTTGGGTTGCATCACCTCTACCTGGAGTAAAGGGCACCATCACATCAAACCCAGCGTCTTTTGCTGCTTTCTCGATAGCGCCAGCTCCACCCAGCACAATCAGATCAGCCAGTGACACTTTGTCACGATTAAAAAGGCCACTAGAGGCATCGTCTTGAATATTCTTTAAAACATTCAACACTTTTATAACTTCAGCAGGATTATTGACTTCCCAATCCTTTTGCGGGGCAACAGCGATACGTGCTCCGTTAGCTCCACCTCGCATATCTGCGTCACGATAACTTGCAGCAGATGCCCATGCCACGCGAACTAATTCTGCAGCAGACAGTCCTGAATCAAGGATCTTAGCTTTAAGCCTATTCACAGTCTCAGCATCAATATTTGATTGCGTGTCTGGTGATATCGGATCTTGCCAAATCTGTATATCTTTGGGCACATCGTTTCCGAGGAAATTACGCGGTGGTCCCATATCTCTGTGAGTGAGCTTGTACCAAGCTTTTGCAAAAGCTAAGCGATACTCTTCTGGATCGGCCAAAAAGCGCTCAGCAATTTTTTTGTAGTCTGGGTCAAACTTCAACGCCAAATCTGCAGTGGTCATAACAGGTGCATTAAACTTACCTTTAATGTGCGCATCAGGTACCACGTTTTGCATCGATTCATCAGTAGGTATCCACTGAATGGCACCTGCAGGGCTGCGAGTTTGCTTCCATTCAAAGTTCAATAAGTTACTCAAATACAACGATGTCCACCGTGTGGGAGCTTGACTCCATGCACCTTCTAGCCCACTGGTAGTGGTATCTTCAGAGTGACCCTTGCCACATTTATTTATCCAACCTAGGCCTTGAACTTCAATAGCTGCTGCGGCAGGCTCTGGCCCTAAACAGTCGGCAGGCTTGCGTGCACCGTGCATTTTTCCAAAGGTATGACCACCCGCAATAAGCGCCAAAGTTTCTTCATCATTCATCGCCATACGTGCAAATGCCAAACGGATATTTTTGGCGGAGCCTATGGGATCAGGTTTGCCTTTTGGGCCTTCTGGGTTTACATAAATCAGTCCCATGTGTGTGGCACCCAGTGGCCGTTGTAATTTACCGTCTGTGTCTTCACGATCACTGGCCAACATTTCTATCTCTGGGCCCCAATAGACCAAATCAGGCTCCCAGTCATCGGCTCGGCCACCAGCAAAACCATAGGTTTTAAACCCCATATTATCTAAGGCGACATTTCCGGCCAGTACTATTAAATCTGACCATGAAAGCGCCTCACCGTATTTTTGCTTGACTGGCCATAAAAGACGTCTTGCTTTGTCTAGGTTACCGTTATCAGGCCAGCTATTCAGTGGTTCAAATCTTTGCTGGCCTCCTCCTGCCCCCCCACGACCATCTATGGTGCGATACGTACCTGCACTATGCCAGGTCATACGAATAAAAAATGGCCCATAGTTACCAAAATCAGAAGGCCACCAGTCTTGTGACGTGGTGAGTAATGCATCGATATCTTTTTTTGCCGCATCTAAATCCAGTTTGCTAAATGCCTTAGCATAATCAAACTCAGCACCATAAGGATTAGATTTAGCATCGTGATCTCTAAGAGCAGATAAATCTAGTTGATCTGGCCACCAAAATTGATTGGTTTTTGGTTGACTTACTTGCGTATTACTCGTTCCCATAGCTCCTTTGGGTTTGCTCATTTCAGCAGTGTCAGCAACGGCACTGCCTGTCATCAAGACAATACTGACAAGACCAGCTATGGTTGATTTTACAAAGACGTATTGTTTTTTCATTTTTTTATTACTCCATACTAGACCGAAATGACTCGTCTGTTGATAGACGACTCAGTAAATCCCTCTAACGGCTAAAAATACTCACTAATATAGACGATCGGGATCCTTCATAACTTACCCTCCCCCAACAATACTCATTGGGCATTAAGCCAGAGAATTAAAGTTCTTTCATAGTTTAGTTAACAAAGTGTAAAAAGATATGTAAACAAACGATTCACTTAATCGAACAAACAAAATAGAAGACCTAAGTGAAGCTTTACATTTTAAGATGAACGCTGATTTACACATATCATGATCAAAATGAAAGACAGATGGACGCAGTGAGTTCAATCACTCAACTGCCACGACTAACCTTATCTTTAACGGCAAGCTTATCGTAATAATCGACGGTCAGATTGTTATATGTTTGTCGATGTTTGTCGATGTTTGTCATTTAGCGTGAGTCAATAGGCATATAATAAATTCGTAGTGTCTCAGTTTGAAATAGCCACAATAAAGCTGGGAACTTGCCAAAAATGCTAGGGGAAACTTATTTTTTTAGGAAATGTAAACTTATTAACAGTTTCTTAAGAGCAAATGAGAATGATGTCATAAAAGATAGGATAAAAGTTAGTATAGATCAGTGTAATCATGGCAAACGAACAGGCACGAAGTGCATTGACTATACCGAACATACATACATTCACATCAACGATGCTGAGTATTGTTATCTTGAAGCTGGCGAAGGGCCAATGGATATATTAATTCATGGCTGCCCAGACAATGCTTATTCGTGGGAGCATCAAATTCGTTTTCTCTTACATGCTGGCTGTAGAGTGGTCGCCCCTTTTACAAGGGGATACACCCCGATTAAGGCAAAATCAAATAGCTATTTTGATGGTGCGACGCTAGCGACAGACATTATCGGTTTGGTTAACGGACTCAATCAAGGTAAACCGGTATTTTTAGTTGGGCAAGATGGGGGCGCAGCCAACAGTTATGGGGTATTAGCTGCATTTCCAGATAAAGTGTCACGTGCAATGATTATGGCAGTGCCACATCCAGTGGAAATCAATAGAACGCTGAAACGTTCTTCTCGTCATTGTATTCGCTCTTTTCATTGGTTTCTATTTCAACTCCCGTGGTTACCAGAACGTCTTATTCGTTGGTCAAAATGGCGATTTTTATCTTGCCTATGGCGACTTTGGTCACCGAATTTCAACGATGAGGAGCATGTGGAACAGGTTATTGGTCCAATGCTACAAAACCAAGGTATTGAGGATACGCTTTCATATTATAGAGCAGCGATCCAACCAAAATATCGTGACCCTCGCTATGTACACATCTTTGCGCGCCTTAACGACAAAATCAAAGTACCGACACGCGTGCTATGTGGTCAACAAGATATGAGAAAAGAAATGTTGCCAAGAGCAGCTGATTTGTTTGAAGCTAGTGCAGATTATCAATGGAATTGCATTGATAATGCGGGCCACTTCCTGCACCGAGAACAGCCAGATGTCGTTAATGATGAAATCCTAAAGTGGATTAATGGCTAAATGAATATCACTGGGTTGTATTGTCTGCATATGCTTTACGGGTTCTGAGTCAGTCAACTCAGGTGCAAATTCAAGTACGATGACTTAAGACTTTTTAAAAGCTTCATATGTTGGGCTTTAACAGCAAATTACAGAATAATTTTGTTGTGGTTTTGAAATAAACCTTTCACATCAATACGCTCAGCTGTGCTCGCGGCAAAATGGCACATTTCTAGTGGATGCGCCTAATACCATTGCGTATTCACCTGAATGATAGTGAGTGAAATAGATCCCAGTGAGTCGAAG
Organism: uncultured Paraglaciecola sp.; assembly: GCA_905479025.1. The sequence continues at coordinate 1,418 of CAJQKX010000611.1, read as the reverse complement.
TGTTCAACTCACTGGATATTTTCAAACCTATATACATCTTATAATTTTGGATCAACGCCAGTCATTTCAATAGACACATCCCATAATTTTTTTGCGACAACTAGGTCGTGACCGCGCCGATTCGACTTGACTTTAATCGCCGGGCCCGCAATCTCTCCTCGCTGAGACGGTCCATAGTATTCGCCACCTTTTACACCCTCCATAGTGGCGGCACATAGGGTTGGCCAAGCACCTTGTTCGGCCGAATTAAAAAACAGTTTTAAAACAGGCATCATTAACATAAAAGGTTTCGGGATGTACCGAGGCAATTCTGTATCGGCAATACCCGGGTGCGCCACAACGGAAAGAGTGTCACCACCTATGGCGTTTAAACGGCGTTGAAGTTCGTAGCCAAAATACACATTTGCCATTTTACTTTGAGCATAACGCGCCCAAGCACTATAAGACTTGTTGGCATTAATATCGTCAAAGTTAATTTTCCCTCTTCTATGGGCAATACTAGCAGTACTCACAATTCTGGCATTGGCTGTGGCACGGATTTTATCGAGTAATAATGACGTTAACGCAAATGGCCCTAAATGATTAATACCAAATTGTGATTCAAAACCATCTTGTGTGTATGCAAGTGGTGGCACCATAATGCCTGCGTTGTTGATCAATACATCCAAGCGGGGTTCTTGATTAATTTGCTGTGCCGCTTTTTGAATGGATACCAAACTCCCTAAATCCAATTCGACAATAACCACGTCTGCTTCAGGGTACGAAGCAAGTATCCTATCTTTGGCCACTTGCGCCTTCAACTGAGAACGACACCCGAGTAATACTCTTGCACCTTTGCCCGCTAAGGCTTTTGCTGTTTCAAACCCTAAACCTGTATTTGCACCCGTCACAACCATTGTTTTTCCTGTTTGATCCGGCACGTGCGCTGCTGTAAAACCTTTCATATTTTTCTCTTTAAACAGTGTTAAGTGGATGAGAGGCATATCACTGTTGGTGAATTTATCACTCTGATTATGCTGTGACTATTTTATAGCCCACGCGAGGAAAGTGTACATACGCCTCCCCCGCCTTTTCATCAATGCGTTTGATCGCAATTTCATCCCTCTTAGACACGATTAATTCGCCGTTTACAGGTGTAATACCATAGTCAATGGGAATGATTTCGACGCGCTGACCAAAGGTAAAGCCATTTACCACTAAAAAATCATCATTAGAAAACAGTATCTTCTGTGCCGAGCCCGCAATCTCAATAGCGGTTGTTGCATCGATACTGGTTTGTGTGCCGTGCCCAATAGCTTTTATAATTTCAAACCACTGATGCAGTTTTGGATAACCTTTCAATAACGGACTCACGCCAGCGTTATTATTAATAAACCACAGGCAGTGATAAATTGAAAAATCTGCAATGCTGATCTGAT
>CAJQKX010000610.1 GCA_905479025.1 uncultured Paraglaciecola sp. | reverse complement strand
ATAATTCAAGCACGAATGGGTTCTACTAGGTTTCCTGGAAAGGTACTTAAAGAGCTAGATGGATTGCCTCTCTTGAGACTTCAAATCGATAGGGTAAGAGCCGCAGCTAAGGTTGATAAAATAGTAGTTGCTACTACGATAGAAAGCTCTGATGATCTTATTGAGCGTTTTTGTCTAGATCATGAGGTTGACTTTTTTAGGGGGTCAGAGAATGACGTTTTGGCTAGGTACTACAAATGCGCTGTTGAGTTTAAAGCTAGCGTAGTCGTTCGTCTAACAGCAGACTGTACATTGTGTGACCCAATTTTAATAGATGATATGCTTGACCTGTATTTTAAATCAGATGTTGATTATGCAGCAAATACAGTTCCTCCTGAAACAAGCCTCTGGCCTGATGGAAGTGATGTCGAGGTATTTTCATTCAAAGCATTAGAGAAAGCCCATGTTGAGGCAATTTCCATTGAAGATCGGGAACATGTTACTTTTTTCCTTTGGAATAATAAAAATAATAACTTTAAGACAGCACAATTGGAGAATTCTAGCGATTGGTCTCAGTATAGATTTACGATAGATTATCCTGAAGATTATCAAGTTATAAAGTTACTATATGCGGAAATACGTTCTAGAGGATTATTTGGCAATGTGCACGAAATTGTGAGCATATTGAATGATATGCCTGAAATTAAAAAATTAAATGAAAAATATTACTTTGGTATCGGGTGGGATAAATGACCCTTACCTTGTTGCACTAGCGGATTGCGTCTTAACTAAGTTGTATGAGATAGCTTAATATGAGCTTTAAGGACGTTTGCTCTTACCCTCGTTTTAGTCTTTTTACGAGAAGGGAAAAATAGAATGTTGGAAATTTCAAGCACATTGGGAGAGTTTGTGTAATGGCTACCCCAAAAGAGGCCATACTTTTGGCGGGTGGAAACGGAAATAGGCTTCAACCGTTTACTTTCTATACATCAAAGCACCTGCTACCGATTGATAATGTCCCTATGATTTTTTATCCCCTTAAAAATCTGCAATTGATTGGAATAAAAAGGGTATTCTTGATAGTAAATTCACAACATCTAGAGCAGTGGAATAGCCTTTTGTCGAAGTATGATTTCGAAATGGAGGTTATCCCTGTGATACAAGATCGTCCTTTAGGAATTCCGGCGGCTATACAGTGTTGCTCTGAAATGATATTGGGAAAGAGCTTCTTAGTAGCTTTAGGCGACAATTTAATTATAGCCTCTAACTTTTTGAATAAATTAGGTGAAAATTTAAAGGACGAATCATCCGCAACCATTTGTGGCTTTAATGTTTCTGACCCGCGAGCTTTTGGAGTGGCAAAACTAGATGCCCAAGGAAATTTAATTGAAGTGGTTGAAAAGCCCGCAGAACCGCCCTCTAAACTTGCGATCGCAGGGTTTTATCAATTCCCTATTTCAGCTTTTCAAATCATAAGAGAACTGGAATATAGTGATCGGGGCGAGCTTGAAGTTGCTGATTTAATTAATAGGTTCTTATCAGAAGGATTATGCATATTTGTTGAATCTACAAGTGCCTCTGATTATTGGATTGACACTGGCACCAATGAATCCTTAGTTCATGCTACTAATTTTGTAAGAGATTTAAAAAAGAATAGCGGTATCTCTATTGCACAGTTTGAAAAACTGAACCTGAACTAGATGCTTTCTGCGTTGGAGAATTAATTAGCTATGTTAAAAAGGAAAGTATTTTTTGGCTTGCGGTTAATGTGTATTTAGTAATTTTTGGAAAAGAGGAGCGGTTACTTCCGAAAATTGAGGGTCGATAGGGTTATAGATGCCAAGTCAGATTTTTGTATCGATCTTATGCGACCGATTTCAATAGGCGATAAGATGTCTGGTGTTAAGGGAGATTTGGCGGCGGACCAATTTGTCATCGGGTCTGAATATGTGCCCGGTCTTATGTGTCAAATCTAGACTCCGTTGGGTCTATTTATAGGTTCAAAAGTATAGTGTCATTCTTATCTATGGGTTACTAGTTGTCTGATTCCAGAAATATACGAAATATCTACATATACCGAATTTTAGGTATTGGTGTTAGCTTCGCTTCAATTTTTGTAGTCCTTCCTTATTTAGCCAGTGAGCCAGAACGTTATGCCATTTATGCTTTTTCTGTAAGTATATGTATGTTCCTTACTTATGGCGACTTAGGATTCTGCGCTGCAGCCCAGAAATATTGTGCTGAGGAGGTCGGGCGAGGCTGTTTGCAAAAAGAGTTGGAGTATGCCGGCTTTTTAGTGGCAGTTCTTGTCGCTATTGGCGTTATATTTTCCGGGTTAATGCTTACCGCGGCCAATAGCCCGCAAGTTTTATTACCGCAACTAAATCAACGGCACCTGGATTTCGCCTCGACCATGTTTTTTATGATTGGAGTATTTATGCCAATCCAGGTTGTGTTGCAACGATTTGTAATGTTGATTCTTTCATCTAGGTTGAAGGAATATTATGCGATTAGAATCGACTTGGTTGCAAATGCACTTAAGATTTTTCTTGCTCCAATGTTTGTGTCCAGTTCAGGTTATTTGTTGGAATATTTTTTTTTAGTGAGTTGCCTGATCTCAATTCTATCTTGTTTGTTGAGTCTTCTAGTTATTAGATTCTATTGTAATTTCCCTGTTGAGTCCGTTTTCGTACACATTAGATTTTCTAGAAATGCATATGCGCGGATGAAAAATTTAGCATTTAGTTCGTTAACGTCAACTTTCTTATTTATATTGTATTATGAATTTGACTTGATTCTGGCTGCGCGCTTTTTTAGCTTAGCTGATGTGGCCGCATATGCCATTGCCTTTAGCTTTATGGGTTTCCTTCGAAATATCAGTAGTGTTATTTATAGCCCTATGATGAGTTATATCAATCGACTTTATGGGAAAGGCGAAGTTGAGACTGTAAAGCGGAGTTTTAGATTTATTTTGGAGGCTACGACACCGTTGTTTATGGTTGTAACAGTAGTTCTTTATGCTGGAATGGAAGTTTTTATATTGCAGTGGATGGGGCAGGAAATGGCAGTGACGGTGGGCTTGGTGCGAGTTTTGTTAGTCGGGGGATTTTTTGTCGGACTAGCGAACACGGGTCCTCTATTTGCCACCACTTTTGAGAGGAACCGTATACTCTTGTTATTTGGTTTACTCCCATTTTTCAGCTATTACGGTTGTTTTTTCGTCATGCATTCTTTTTTTCCGGAATTCGGTATAGCGGAGATAGCTTACGCAAAAGCTCTATCCGGAATCGCAGCATCGCTCTTTAGTTTAAGTTTTTTTTATCGTAGCTCTATAGTCAGCGTATCATTTATATTCAAGCTATTAGCATTAACAATTATGAGCCTTTTTCTAGCGCGTTATATGGTTGCGCTCTCGCCGTTTAGTTTTATGACCACTGGCGATTCTAATTTTTTAAATCTTGGATTATTCGTAGGTTTGATGGGAATTGTCATTTTTCTATTATGGATTGTCTATTTGCAGATATTCAGCTCAACAAGGGAATTGATTAAATCGGGGTCGAAAAAAGTAGTGCTTTTGATTCTGCAGCGAGTAGATAAGTGATTTTGAGTTTAGCGTTACCTATACAGCTAAAGGGTTGTTGACTTGGCGATGATGTGTATCCACTGAATTTGTTAAAATAGGAAAGCGTTTGCCGGCTTATACTCGAAGTAATTATTGTGGATTTAAGTGTATTCCATCCGTAGTGACTAGGTTTGGTGATTAAAGATTATTTTATTGGCTATATAAAAAAGAGACGGCCTATGTGTTTTATATCAGCAGACAGGTTTCATAAGTTCTTGCTTACAATTTCTACTACCTATTGATGTAGTTGGCGTCATGAATGGTATCAACAGGTTTAATGTTAAGGGAATTCTTTCGTATGGCTAAAACGTCTCGTTATTTAATAACAAGTGCCGATGAGCGCACATGGAAGTTTGACCGACCTGTTGTTTTTTTAGGAGAATGGTGTCGGCTCCATGAGAGAAAACATGTCTGGCAGGGTATGGATGCGATTGTTGTTGAGCCTTATGGACTGGGGAAAATTGAGAAAGACAACGATGATTCTCAAGCTCGGAGGTTAGAGGAAAAATTACTGTCTGAGCTTTGTAGGGTACTCAATGAATACCATGCCATGGAGCATGATGAAAGATTTTGGCGGATTCTTTTGGGACACTGGCTTCGTGGCTATGTGAATGGAATGCTAAATCGTGTTAAAACCTTAGAAAAGTGCTTGCAGGGCTATGAGCTATCTGGGACAACAGTATATGCTAATGAATACTACTCTTTAGCGTCTTTAGAAACATTATCTTCGA
>CAJQKX010000609.1 GCA_905479025.1 uncultured Paraglaciecola sp. | reverse complement strand
CTATGTGATTAAGGTAGTCCAAACTAATCTAGTTTGAAAGGTTAAGGTTGTTTAGGTAGCTGTTTCTATTTTCAGTAATATTGTTTGTGAGTTGTTTCTTATGATCACTCCAAATGTGTTTATATAGTTTAGTTGGGTTATGCAGCTAAATCGCCCTTGAAGAAGCTCTCTGCTTACTGGTCAACCTAAAATGTAAACTGCCTAACAAACTTGCTTGTTGGGCTTTTATCATACCCAGCAATATGCAAACAGCCGGTATTGTTTTGTGAGAGTTTCAGTTTGGTTGGTTCGGGTAGTTAATTTCAATGGTTGTTCATTTGTTTGTCGTTGCAGCGCTGACCTTCGTTCATAAAGCGCATATAAATATTGCCCCTTAATCTCAAATGCTTGAGCTGATAAACAAATAAAAATACTGAAACTAAGCTACGACAAAACATTATATTCTTTCAGCTAAATGTTATTGAAATGTAATGTTTAGGTTAGTCTGGCTTTCTTAAGTCATCCTTAAGGGCTGGATTTTCTGGTGGTTTATCTTTACGTTCAAACTCACCCTCGATGACATCATCAGATTGTTCTGTTGAATGGGGTGGCTGGTGGTATTGAGAAAAGTCACCATTAAAGGATGGACTCACCATCTTGAGAGCTAAATTTTTAACTAACCCTCTGGCTATAAGCGGGCGAGTAATAGGCAAACTCAATAAAAACCCAATGCTGTCTGTGATAAATCCTGGGGTAACTAACAACACACCTGCAATCACCAATAATAAACCTTCAGCCATTTCTTGGCCTGGCATGATGCCCGTTTGCATTTTTTGTTGGGCTTGCATCAAGGTGCTGAGCCCTTGTTGTCTGACTAAATGAGCGCCTGCAAAAGCGGTCAGGATAACGATAGCTACAGTATACCAACCACCTATTTGCTCACCCACATTGATCAGTATTGCGATTTCGACAATAGGTAAAATGGCAAATAATAAAAATAATTTAAACAAAAATGCCTCGTTATTTGAGCTATACGTAACTAGGGTTGCGTATAGCTTCAATGATAATGTGTTTGTTATGATACTGGGACTAAACAATAGAAACCCAAGTAACGTATTGTTACAGACTGTTGCTTGGTTTGTCTAATGAGTTTGGTTATTAGAGTCTATTTATCTCAAACTCAAATTATTTAATGAAATAGTGAAACTTGATTGCTTAAGCTTGGGTCTTTAAACAAAGTAAGGGCCCGTCTTAATAATTTGTTAAGATTTGTGTTTTAAGGTTTGTAAGTCCCTATTGGCCTATTAGATTGGTATAATGAAATTATTGCCAAGTTTCCCTTTATATAAGAAGTATTGTAGATGAATTTGAGTTTTAGATATTTTATTTTACTACTTGGTATTTGTTTCGTCTCGTCCTTGAGTATCGCGCAAACTTCCGAGCCCTTAGCCGACCTATTTTCTGACGAACCAGAGTTTTTGCAAGTAGACGAATCGTTCCAATTCGACTTCGCCCAGCAAGGCAATCGCGTCATCCTGAGTTGGCAAATTGCAGACGGGTACTACTTATATAAAAAACAATTTAAAACTGTGGTTAAACAAGCCGAGATAGGTCTGCCGGTTTTTCCTGTTGCGGAGCAAGTTGAAGATGAATTTTTTGGTTTATCGGATGTATTTCGTGGGCAACTAGATGTTACCTACCCCATAGTATCCTCAGTGCAAGATGGCATAGTTAAGATTCGTTATCAGGGCTGTGCGGATGCTGGCTTGTGTTACCCACCCACCACCAAAGAGGTGTATCTAAGTCAAGTGGGTACTGCTTCAGTCGTAGAGCCTGGCCAAGATACAAAAATCTCTATATCCGATTCAGACTCTCTGGCTCCAATTTCAGAACAGTTTGAATTAGCTAGCTTGTTGTCCAGTAAGCAGAGTTTACTTATCACGCTGTTATTATTTTTAGGTTTAGGTGTTGGTTTAGCCTTTACACCTTGTGTGTTTCCTATGTACCCGATTTTATCCGGCATAGTGATTGGTCAGGGTAAAACCATTAGCACCTCTCGGGCATTTACTTTGTCGTTTGTCTACGTACAAGGCATGGCGATTACTTACTCGTTGTTGGGGTTGATTGTTGCTTCTGCTGGTGTGCAATTTCAGGCGGGATTACAACATCCAGCGATTTTAATCTCTTTAATCGTGATTTTTGTATTGTTGGCAGTGGTGATGTTTGGCGCCTATGAATTGCAGTTACCTTCTTCGTGGCAAGAAAAGCTCAATGCCATGAGTAACAAACAAACCAGTGGTAGTTATATGGGCGTGTTAGCTATGGGCGCGATTTCGGGCTTAGTGGCGTCACCTTGCACCACTGCACCCTTGACCGGTATTTTACTATTTATCGCTCAAAGTGGTGATTTAGTTTTAGGGTTTAGTGCGCTATATGTGCTGAGTTTGGGAATGGGTATCCCATTGATTTTATTTGGCATTACCGGTGGAAAATTGTTGCCCAAAGCAGGTAATTGGATGAACGTTGTTAAAGTCACTTTTGGTTTTATGATGTTAGCCGTTGCCATTATGTTTGTTGAGCGTTTAGTCACACATTTTGCTACTGATATTGCTTGGGCGTTACTTGGTTTGATAACATTTACCTACTTTTATGTGATGAACCAAAATACCCCCGTATCTTTTTTCAAAGGTCTCCGCATGTTTTTAATCTTCATTGGATTATTTGTTTCAGTTGGATATGGTTATCAGACATTTAGTGGGATAGGTCACAGTAACGTGCAGGGGCAATCAAACGATATCGCAATAGCTCACCCAGAGTTTCTTAAGATCAGTAATATCGAAGAGTTCAATCAGGCAATAGCAGAGGCCAGCGCTGATGGTCAAACCGTAATGTTAGACCTCTATGCAGATTGGTGCGTGGCCTGCAAAGAATTTGAAAAATACACTTTCTCAGATGCAAACGTAGTCAAAGAATTAAGACACAGTGTATTGATGCAGATTGACCTTACCGATAGCAGTGATGCTAACCTTGCGTTTCAAGAACGCTTTTCTGTTCTTGGCCTGCCTACTATTATGTTCTTTGATGCCCAAGGACAAGAGCTCGAGACTGCCAGGGTGACAGGTTTTATGCGTGCCGCGCCATTTGCTCAGCATGTAAACAGCCTTTTTGCTAAGTAACGGTGTTTTGTCCTTTTACTCGGTATTTTATACGAAAACTTTTTACATCTATTTTTATAATCATATCTTGTGTGCTGGTTACTTGTAGTTCTCTAGCGAGCTCAGATAATTACTGCATGGATAATTGGGCATGTGTTGAGAAAATTGAGAAAAACAAGCAGGTTAGTTATTGGCTCTACAATCAAAAACCTTTTGTGGTGACCGTCACCTTAGAAGTGAACACCCGTAACTTAAAAACGGCAACCACAAACCTACCTCAGCACATATTTAGCCGAGTGCTTCAGGGGCATCAACGAGTTAAAGTGCTTGAATTACAACCCATCAACATATACCAAAAAATTTGGTATGGCGAAGCTTTTTATTGGACGCCAGGTAATATGCTAGCGCTGCATCAAGAGGATATTGTTTATCAATATCCTTATGCTGACGGTGATTATTTTCCCATAGTGCAAGGTTTTGGTGGCGGGTATAGCCATAGTGATGCGTCTCAGTATGCTGTAGACTTTGCTATGCCCATAGGAACACCTATACATGCGGCCAGGTCAGGTATAGTGATTGATTTGGTTGAACATCAAACGCGTGGAGGTGCTAGTCGCAAATACGCTAAATATGCTAACTACTTAGTGATTTTGCATAGTGATGACACCACTGGTGAGTATTATCATCTGAGAAAAAATGACGTTGCCGTGATCCAAGGTGAGCACGTTATAGCAGGTCAAATAATAGGTTACTCAGGTAATACAGGATTTTCTTCATTACCACATTTACATTTTGCAGTTTATCACGCAAAACCCTTTGGTAAGTATCAATCATTACCTTTTGTGTTTGAATGAAGACTAAGGATTACGCCTAAACTTACTAAGATTTTCTAATATTGCTGGAATCTTTTCTGTCGGAACAGGTTCAGAAAAGGAATAGCATTTATAAATGCCAACATTTATTTTTTTAAAAATTTGACTTGTTCAATAGTTTCGATATCTTCAGCTACGCAGTTCATTTTCAATTGTTTAGCTATACTTAGCGTTTTAAGGATAATGGCTTCATTATTTTGATTTTTACCTATATCATCAACAAAGCTTTTATCTACATTTAAATAAAATGCGCTGAGGTAAAAATTAACATATTTTTCATTTCACAAAGCGACACGTAATATGTATAGACTTAACGCGTTCCAAAAATCTTATCACCTGCATCACCAAGCCCTGGCAATATGTAACCATGTTCATTAAGTCTTTCATCTATTGCAGCGGTATAAATTTCAACATCTGGGTGCGCAGCTTGAACGGCCTCTAAACCTTCTGGAGCCGCAACTAGAAATAGCCCCATAATATGTTTGCAGCCTTTTTGCTTGAGTAAATCGATAGTGGCAATAAGAGTGCCACCTGTTGCTAACATGGGATCTACAATTAATGCAGTACGCTTTTCTGCATCTTTTACTACTTTATCGAAGTAGGCTACTGGTAGCAGGGTTTTTTCATCACGGTACAAACCTACCACACTGATTTTTGCATTAGGGATAAGCCTTAAGACACCGTCTAACATACCTAAACCTGCACGTAAGATAGGTACTATTGTTATCTTTTTACCTTTGATCTTTTGTATATTAACTTTTTTACCATTCCAAGCTGTGGTTTCAACAACTTCAACTTTTAGCTCTCTGGTGGCTTCATAGGTTAAAAGGTTTCCGACCTCGCTCGCTAATTCTCTAAAATCTTTGCTACTAATACCTGTCTCACGCATTAGGCCTATTTTATGTTGAATTAACGGGTGATGAATTTCGTGTACGGCCATACTTATTTCTCGCAATTATTGTGACAGATGATACGACCGAACAAATTTCAGCCCATGATCTAAACACTCAGGATAGAACTGTTGAAAGCTAGACTCAAGCTGATCGCCATATTGAAGCAAAAAAAGCTGAGCTTTTTTAGCAAACACCACTTTATGCTTTAATCGGTTCTCAATGCTGACAAATGCTCGGAAACAGGTTTCAATACTCATTTAACCATTGATGTTTTTTGATACCTTCAGCCACTTTTTGAAAATGGGTATTATCGGGTAATGAAAATTGTTCAAGTTGCTGGTAAAAATCAGCAAAGACAGTATTAAAATGAGTGCCAGAGTAACGTTTCCAAGTTTGCATCAGTAAGTAATCAAAATAGATATCGATGATCACCCCCGCCATCCTGCGAATATCTCTGGGGAAATATCGCCTTAATTCAATCACGAGTGGATGTGAATCCGTGAATACGTCAATGCTGCGATGTAAACGGATACCCTGCTCAATCTCAAAAGGTAAGTGCTGCAGTTGACTACCTTTAATAAAGTCCCCAAGAAAATTTCCTAACAAGCTGGTTTGGGTGTGGATGCCTATATGGATATGGGCGATATAGTTCAAATTAAAAAAACTCCGATTAAGTAGAAAAAAGTCCTAATAAAAGCATAATATTCG
>CAJQKX010000608.1 GCA_905479025.1 uncultured Paraglaciecola sp. | reverse complement strand
CATGATCCCATTGCGCTCTATGTCTACTAACCGCTAAGTTTGATGGCAGAGCATGAGTGGCGAGAGATCGAAGGTTAATTTCACATTGGCATTAGGTGCAATAGTTTGGGCTATCACTAGGCTTTGTGGGTCTCTTACGCCTATGAAACCACATTCATTAAGAAATTTAGCGCAGACTTTTTCTGCTTCATGCGACTCAAATGGGCCAATACCCACACCCACTGCACGACTAGCTTTACGCCCTGCCAACTTAATCAGGTGGCGCTTCAATTCGATATCTTTAGTGCTATGTAACACTGAGCCACCACCAAATATCACTTTTTCACTTTGCAACGCATTCTTATAATGCAAAAGTCGCTGATGGCCACGAAAACGCGATTCAGACATAGCTTGAATGTCGCCAAATTCTACACATTTAATCAAACCTGCACTGCTGACTTTGTTATAGGTAGCACCGAGTAAATGGTGGCTGGCCCAACGCGTAGTATACAAAAGCACATCATCACCAGTGTTTTCCATGCCGTAATAGCCTGTAAGGTAAGCATGGTATGGTTTAAACATGTGATTCTCCGTTTCGTAAATTTTTAAAAGTGAAACCCAGCCAAAAAAAAGCAGGCCAATACAGGTATGCAAGAATTTCTAAGTTTTTAAAAAAGCTGTAGCAAGCAAACACAATTAACATACACATTGCAGTACGTGCCTGCACATTGTATGCCGAAAATACAATTAGGTAGATAAGGCTTAAAACCATTGGGATTACCAAGGTAAATAGCCTCACTAAACCCTTAACAAACAGTAAGCTTTACCAAGTATGATGTGAGCCTATTGATATAAACTCGACCAATTTAGGCCCTGATTCAACTTTGCCATGGCCCCACATCGGCGCCTCGTCGCGCCAGCGTTGTACGCCTAGGTTTTCTAAGGCTGTTCGCACTCTATTTGACGCAGGGCGTGCTTCTTTAACTTGCTGAAAGGCATCTATCACCGATTCGTAGATTGGCTCGCCTGACAACAAAATAATGGGTAACAGAAAACCAAGACCCAGTAATAACCGTGGGGTTTTCAACTGACGGGTAAACAAGAACAGCGGAATTATCATGATGAATATTGCCCAGCCCACTCGTGATTGTGATAGCAGCGCCATCACCACACAACCTGCTATGCTCCAGTTTCTCCATACGTTGTCCTTTTCTTGTAAGCAGAAAATCACAAAAATACAGTTCAAGAACCACACAGAAGATGCCCACGGCGCAAAAAACTGCCAGCAACCCACCCCTGTTTCAGGACTTAATCCGAACAAGCTAACCATAAAGAAGTTATCACCTGCCCCACCCAAAATTTGTAAGGGAGAAATAAACAACTGTCCTGGTAAACCTGCTACATATAGGATAAATGTGATTACGCCAAAGATAGCTGTGTGTTTACCAGCAACACACACGGCTCTGATTATCCTTTCAGGTTTGAGGTTAACAACCGCGCCTAATAATGGAAACAACCCCAATAAAGCCCACCCTTTAGCCCAACCCACTGTGCTTTTGATGGTTTGAGTGGTGCCTAACGACCAATCAGCGTGGCCCATCCCAAGCTAACAACAATTTACGGGAACATAGCTATTTTATTAATGTGATTAGAGGTTTGCATAATACAAAGATATTTTAAGTTGTTTTTGATTTGTAAAGTGCGAATTGCGAAGGGATTAGAGAGTAATATCAAGTGGATCAGTGAGGAGAATTGGCGATAAACAAGCTATAGGGTGACGACTTGTTTATCGCAGGTACTCATTTACTTAACAGTTAATACGCTCCTTTAGCGCCAATCACACAAGGTAAGGTTGCGAGTAATATTTTAATATCAAAACCGATGCTTTGCTGTTGCAGGTAACTGTCATCTAATGCAACTTGGGTATCAAAATCGGTATCCGCTCTTCCTGATACCTGCCACAAACCAGATAACCCAGGCATACCGTTAAGACGGCATAACGCTGAAGTAGGATAAGCGTTTACCTCTATAGCCAAGGCTGGACGAGGTCCGATTAATGCCATGTCACCTTTAACAATGTTAATTAACTGGGGAAGTTCGTCGATTGAGAACTTGCGAATAAATGCACCAACCTTAGAAATACGCGGGTCGTTTTTGTATTTTTTACAAATACCATCTCGGTCGCTAGTACTAGGATCAGGCTCAGAATAACGACTATCTAACTTTAAATACATCGAGCGAAATTTATACATTTTAAAATGGCGACCATATTTACCAATGCGGTCTTGGCTAAAAAAGCAACTGCCAGGGCTTTCTAAGCGAATAAGCAACATTACCGTCAATAACAAAGGTGACAAAATAATTAAGGCAGTCAAAGCTACAGAACGTTGTATAAACATGGGTACACCCTTGTGTTTACCGCTCAACTTTGATTGTTGGTTAGGCGTGATGAGTTCAGTGGCATAAACATACTGATCAGTAGTGGCAGTTAAAATTGTAGAAATAATCATGATTAAAATCCTCGATTTGCGCGGTTAAAAACAAAGGTGCTAATTAAAAACAGTGGAGTACTAATTACGAAGCGGTTAAGCTTATTTTTGGCTCTTGTATGAGTATCAATATCCACTCCAAACCTAATTCTCACATCCACATAGGTGCTATTGAAAGTTGTTGCTGGGCGTCATCGACATCACGACTTCTAACATTCAGAAAAAGTGGCTTAGTTGACATATCGTTCTCCAATCACGACTGACATTGATTTACCTATGGAATAGCTGTCTCACTAGGAGCTATTTAGTAGTCTCGTTGCGTATCTTGTGCCAACTTCAAAAAATAACCTAAGTCATTGTTATTTAGCAGATTTAATTTTTATGAGGAATTTTTCAGAATGGTTATTTTCATTTTAATAATGCAAATTAGAAATTTTTTCTATTACGAGAATAAGCGGTGACAAATTGCTATTGGCAGTATGTAGTCGTTCCTGGTTAAAATACTTGATATAAGCCGTGACATATTGCTTCATATGTTCGCGGGTCGTTTGCGCTATTTTTAATATCCAGTCATGTTTAACACTACCGAAGAATCGTTTCACCACCTTGTTGACCCAACACCCGCCTACATCGCCAATTGATGCATGAATACCAAAACCTTTGAGCAGTTTGTCAAAGAGCTGACTAGTGTATTGAGTGCCTCGTTCACTTTGAAATATGAGCTTTTTTGAGTTGTCTTAAATTTGCCGCACTAATAATAGCTTTGCTTATCAAATTCGTTGTCATAGACCTTTCTGCATGCCAACCAACGATTCGTCGTAAATATAAACCCGTCACAATCGCCAGATACATTCAACCTTCTGCTGTCCTTAAATAGGTAATATCACCAGCTCACATTTCATCAGGTGCCACCGGATTAAAGTTCTGGTTTAACAAATTATACTCCACATTATTGCTGTGTTTACGCGTTGTAGTTACTTTGTAAGCGAGTCGCTGATCCACTTTAAACTTAAATTTTTTCATTAGCTTACGTGTTAAATTTCGGCTGATGTTGAAGCCAACTTCATTCAGCTTTTTAGACAGTTCTCGACTGCCCAAACTATTCCTACTAGATTTGAACAGTACCTAGGCTTGGCAATACAGTGCCAGCTCTAGAGCGTTTATCAACCGCCCTGAACGTCTTGTCCAGGTATAAAAAGACAGATTTATCGTTCCACTTGCAAGAAAGGCTAAACGAGGTGGCGACTCAATTAAATCAAAGGCCGCGAAAGACATTGAAATTTAAAACACCATCAGACATGACTGAAAAATGTGTTGCGATGTTCACTTGAATCTATACTCGCCTTTTTTAATATCTATTTCTCCATGCATAATTCTTTATTTTCTTTACGCTGGCGTTTTAACTCATCACGCTCATCCTCTGCTATAGCTTTACCCGTTACTTGCTGCTCATGCGGTTCCTTCAAACGGTTCAGTAAACTGGTCGCTATTCCCAATGATTTAGCGGCATCTGCTGCCGAGTAACCTTGATCTAATACCAACACAAAAACTTCGTCTTTGAATTCTTTTGAATATTGTTTATAACTACGTTTATGCATTATTGATTAAACTCAGATAGGTGCAGGTAACAACGGTTAACAAAAGCAACAGATTGTTCAAAGAGAATGCGTTCCGTTGTTGAGCAGATATCTGACAATTTTTGACCTAACCCAGATTTACAACTAAGGGTGGTTGGATAGCCGTGAGGGCAGTGAAGATTGGGATGGGTATCTTCTTAATGTAAGCAGTAACAACATAGAATAGACTTGAAACATTAACATAAATACAGGCCAATGAATGCCCTGTATTTATGTCAAGTTATAAGCTAAACAATCGCCAAAACCAACCTTTGGATAGCTCTTCTTCACAAGTTTTTAATTGAGTTGCATACTTTAAGGAACGTGAATGTACAATTTTAGCAACGTTCTTAAGCCATGGTTTTTGATTATAACTGCCTCGACTATAGCCCCCCCAGCCCTCGTGATAGTTAAGATACTGTAATTCTGCGTTCCATTTTGACACAGCGTTTATTTTATTGGTTTTATTAATAAACCACCCCATAAAATCCATAGCATCACCAAAGTCAGTTCTCTCAGCCCAAGAATTGTCTGTTTCACGCTTGTAATCTTCCCAAGTGGGTGTTTTAGCCTGAGAATAACCATAGGCACTGCTGATACGCCCCCAAGGTATCAAACCAAAAAATAAATAATCCTTGGGTGGACGGGCTTTTGCTTTAAAAGAACTTTCCTGATACATCATTGCCATAGGCACATGAATAGGTATGCCCCACTTCTCTTTCATGTCGATTGCAGTTTCAAACCAATCGCGTTTTTCAGTAAAAATATCACAAATATTACTAATATTTTGAGGCGGACTAGTAGTACAGGCTGCTAAAAATAGGGTGCTAGCCATAGTTATTAAAATAACTTTAAAAAAATGATTTTTATTTGTGAACTTTTGTTGCATAAACTACTCATAATTGGTGTGTTCTAGTTATTAAATGTTTTCCCTGGTAGTAGCTTTCAAGCCTGATTAATTTCAGGCTTTTTTTTGCCTGAAATTAATCAGTTGTGGTAACTGCAAAATAACTACCTAGAAAATCATCGAAAGAAACATTGTCCTGCTGCTCAATAATACGTTGCTTATCTATAGATAATCTCGCATGTTCTGCCAATACCTCAGCATTCATAAATTCATAATCAGAATCTATCAATTGTTGTTTGTAATCTTCAGCCAAAGCTAAACCAAAGCTACCATTATCAGATTGCTGTCTAACTAGTCGCTCTAAAATTTTGGCTGAGGGAGTCAAACTAGGATCTATTATTTTTTGTTTTTCAAGCTCTAACGCAACTGAATAATCTGTGGTGCTATTCGCATTGTCTAAGACCAAAGCCACTTCTTGCATTTCAGAAAACATCTGTAATGCCCAGGTAGATAAACCTATTGGTTGTTGCACATTTAAAAGCATTAACTCAGGGTCTCGCCCGTGATCGACAACCGCACTTAAATTGACTTCAGTTTCATGATACTGCTCTGCATCCATCATCGCACTTGGTTTGGTAACACAATACAATAAAAACACATCAAGAAAATAAAATTGATTTTCCTCAATGCCTATTGCACTAAATGGATTAACGTCTAATGCTCGAATTTCTACGTAGCTCACGCCTCTTTTATCTAAGGCATCAGAGGGTTTTTCTAACGACTGAGTTGGCTGTTTGGGTCTAATAGGTGAATACAACTCATTTTCAATCTGCAATACGTTAGCATTTAACTGTTGCTTCTTTCCATCTTTGCTGGGTATATATTTTTGGAAAGCCTCAGACGGCTGGTTAATCGCGGCTTTTAACGATGCAATATAACTATCTACATTATTGTAACAAATATTTAAACCCGACTGTGCACTATTGGTGTATCCCAAATCACTCATTCTAAGGGATGTGGCGTAAGGTAAATAATAAGTGCCACTGCCCAATTTCTTAAAAGGTAGATCAGTTTTTTTCCCTTTGATAAACGATCCACAAATTGCAGGAGAAGCACCATACAGGTAGGGTATTAACCAACAAAAGCGGCGATAATTTCTGATTAAAGCAAAATATGCGGCAGAAATAGTGTGTTTATTGGCTTTTTCATCAGATTTTTCTAATGATGTTTTTTCTAACCATTTTTGCCAGAATTCGTCTGGAAGAGAAAAGTTAAAATGTACCCCCGATATAGCTTGCATCATACTGCCATAGCGGTTTTTTAAACCTACTCGATACAGCGTTTTCATTTTTCCTACATTGGATGTTCCAAAGTTAGCGATAGGGATGGCATCTTGATTTTCGATAAAACAAGGCATACTCATAGGCCATAAACGTTCATCACCCATATTGGACACGGCAAATTTATGCACATCATTTAACTGCCCGAGAGTTTTTTGCACAGATACCTCTGGCGGTGTAATAAATTCCAGTAACGATTCAGAAAAATCAGTCGTAATAAACTCATGGGTCAAGGCTGACCCCAATGCCTCTTGATGAGGGCTCTGTGCCAAACCGCCGTTTGGATTGATACGCAAGGTTTCACGCTCTATCCCATGACGAATGCCCGTTAAGGTTTGTGCAACTGCTTGGTCTTGTAATACAATTAATCGCTCTGAAAAAGATGTCGGTTTTACTTGCAAAATACTATCCAACTAAAATAAAAATAAACAACTTGTGACTTCTAGTCTACCTGCAGTTCTTAAATAAAGTAACTAAGGTATATGGGAAATTTACATCGAGTAACAAATACCCCATATTGTTTGCTAAAATATACAAAACTAATATCATGTAATGAATTTATATATTCGACCACATTGGAGGAAACGCTATTTTGTATGGTTCTGTTCCATGTACTTTTGATGCCCAATTTGCAATAAATCAGTTTAGCGGTAATAAATTTTTACTGGTTCAAATTTTAGAAAAATTTATTAAAGAGTATCAGCATTTTGATACATTGATCACAGAACAACTTCAACAAGAGGACTTGCAATCAGTCAAAAAACAATTGCATACCTTAAAAGGTGTCAGTGGTAATTTAGGTATGAAGGCCTTGCACCAGGCTTGTAAAAATTTAGAAGAAAACTTAGTTAACCCAAAAATCGAATATACCTTAGAAAATCTTTTGCAGGTTTTTAAACAAACCTTAACCTTAATACAAAGTTTTTCCGCAAAAAATGGTGTTGAAGACATCCCTGACATTGCCCCACAAAAAGATAGAAAAGCATTACTGATCGCTGCATTAAAGCAAAATATGTTTATTTCTGAGAGTGAGATTAAAAGTTATGGTCAATCATTAGATTTGTCGACTGAAAAATTAAGTGAACTGAAACAGGCTATTGATAATTTGGATTATTCCAACGCCATTGCACTGTTGGAGTAATTATATATTTTGTTAAATTTGATAGATATTTTGTTTGATCATCCTGATTTTGTGGTGGTCAACAAACCCAGCAATATTTCTGTTCAAAATGAGTTTCACCAATCAGGTCTTTTGCCAATCCTTTGTCAACAACTTAAAGTTGAAAAATTATGGTTGGTACACAGATTGGACAAGGTAACTTCTGGTATTTTAATCCTAGCCAAACACTCACAAGCTGCAGCTGTGTTTGGCCAATTATTTGAGCAAAAACAAATAGAAAAGTACTACTTGGCTATCTCAGCGAAAAAACCCAAGAAAAAACAAGGTACCGTCAAAGGCGGCATGAAAAAAGTTCGAGATGGTAAGTGGATGTTGGAAAGTAGTGATACTGCTGTGGCTATTAGCCAATTTTTTAGTTTCTCCATTTACCCAGGTATTCGATTGTTTTTGGTAAAACCTCTTACTGGCAAGACACATCAAATTCGGGTTGCCTTGAAAAGTATAGGCAGTCCTATCTTAGGGGATGAGTTATACAAAGGGACGAGCTCTGACCGCACTTACCTTCATGCTTATTGCATTCGTTTTAATTATCAAGAGCAACCCATTTGCATCATGTGCCCTCCAAATAAAGGCGATGTATTTGTGAGTGATAATACAAAGCAGCAAATCGCCAGTTTAGTATCACCTTGGACACTCAAATGGCCAAAGATCACGTTGACCCAACAACATGCAGGTTAAATCTAGGCTTAGATTTCCTAAATTAGCGATTGTTGGTAAGGGTGCTATCGGCGGATTAGTAGGTTTTAAGTGCCACCAGCTTGGCTATGATTATCAGCACTTAATAAAAAATCAATCGCAGCCACCAATTAAGGTAACCGATATAGCGGGTCTGTATCATAGTTTTACACCCAATGCCTGTGTAATAACTAAGCCTGCCCCATTTGATTTACTGATATTACCCGTCAAAGCTTACCAAGTTATGTCAGTGCTAGAGCAATTAGCACCTTTTATTCAACCGAAACATATTATAATGCTACTGCATAACGGTATGGGTACCATAGAGCAGGTTAAAAATAAGCACCCTAACAATCCATTGGTCGCTGCCACCACCAGTTATGGAGCGTTGAAACCTGATGCAAACAGCCTGATAGAAACGGGTTTAGGTCAAACTCATCTCGGCTGGATTGGCACAGTTGATTCAACGTTAAAACAATCAGTAGAGCCCATACTTTCATCCCTACTACCACCAAGTAACTGGCATCAAGATATTGGTTTAGCATTATGGAAAAAGTTAGCCATCAATGCGGTGATTAATCCCCTTACCGCAATTCACAACATAAAAAATGGCGGGCTGATGGATACAAAATATAACGTCAACATTACTAATATTTGTTTTGAAGTCTCACAGGTGATGAGAGCACTTGATTACCCGATGGACAGCGCTGAACTAGTTAAAATTGTACATCAAGTGATAACAGCCACAGCTAACAACTTCTCATCAATGCATCAAGATCTGAAGTTCAAACGTCATACAGAGGTAGAGTTTATTAATGGTTATGTCACCTCTAAAGCTGCAGAGCTAAATATAGAGGTGCCACATAATCTACGTTTACTTGAGCAAATAAAGCAACGAGAATAACAACCCAGGCTGCTCTGATGCTTCTGTTAAAACACCCTAAACCATCCCCTAAACCTTTGTTGCAATAATCCTTTAAAGCGATTTCTTTATGCTTTGGATGCCTTCAATAGATAAGCACAAACGGTTTACCATCAGTTTCTTCATACAACAAGCGGGCTTTCTTATATTCATGCAGTTGTGAATATATAAAACCTCTGCGTTTTGT
The DNA here is from genome assembly GCA_905479025.1 of uncultured Paraglaciecola sp. The sequence goes on along the minus strand of CAJQKX010000608.1, from coordinate 1,914 downwards.
ATTCGTTATTCTGCTGGTACTTCTGGCTTCATATGCGGAAACAAGATCACGTCTTTGATCGTTGGGCTGTCAGTAAATAACATCACCAAACGGTCTATGCCTATTCCCTCACCGGCTGTTGGCGGAAGGCCATACTCCAAAGCACGAATGTAATCTTCGTCAAAGTGCATAGCTTCATCGTCGCCAGCGTCTTTTTCTTCAACTTGTTTGCGGAAACGGGCAGCTTGGTCTTCAGAGTCATTTAATTCCGAGAAACCGTTAGCCAGTTCACGCCCCCCCACAAAAAACTCAAAACGGTCAGTGACAAAACTGTCGTTATCGTTCCTGCGTGCTAGCGGCGATACTTCCCAAGGGTAAGCGGTGATAAAGGTAGGCTGATCGAGTTTCTCTTCAGCCGTTGCTTCGAAAATTTCACACAAATATTTGCCTGCACCCCAAATCCCGTCGACTTCTGGCTCTTTAATATGCAGCTGCTTAGCCATGACTTTAAGCTCGGCTAAATGGTTTTCAGGATCATTAATCGCTTCAACATTAGCTTCAGGCCAATATTTGACAACGGCATCATTCATGGTTAAACGAGCAAATGGCTGGCCAAAATCGTAGTTTACTTCACTGACTATATTGCCTTCAGCATCTTTAGTGGTGTTTTTAATGATGGTGGTACCCAACACGTCTTGAGCCACTTTGCGTAACATCTCTTCGGTTAAGTTCATCAAATCATGATAATCAGCATAGGACTGATAAAACTCTAGCATAGTAAACTCAGGGTTGTGCCTAGTAGACAGGCCTTCATTTCTGAAGTTACGGTTAATTTCGAACACACGCTCAAAACCACCCACCACTAAACGTTTAAGATAGAGTTCAGGAGCAACACGTAAATACATATCAATATCAAGTGCGTTGTGATGAGTGGTGAAAGGTTTAGCGGTTGCTCCGCCTGGTATCACTTGCAACATGGGAGTTTCCACTTCCATAAAATCACGTTCAATTAAAAAATTACGAATACCGCTGACCACTTTACTGCGGATCATAAAAGTATCACGGGTTTGCTGATTAGTGATCAAGTCCACATAACGTTGACGATATTTTGTTTCTTGATCAGCCAAACCGTGAAACTTTTCTGGTAATGGACGCAATGATTTAGTCAGCAGTTGATATTCAGCCATGTCGACATACAAATCACCTTTACCTGATTTGTGTAATACACCTTTCACACCAATGATGTCACCGATGTCTAAGCTACCATAACGTTCTTTAATATCTCTTTGGGTATCTTTGGAAGCATAAGATTGGATCCGACCAGTCATATCTTGCAACAACAAGAATGGTCCACGCTTAGCTAAGATACGCCCCGCAATACTCACTACTTCCCCAAGCTCTTCTAAAGCCAGTTTTTCATGTTCACCAAAGGCTTGTTGTAATTCATCACTGTAAAATTCACGACGAAAATTATTGGGGAAACCATTTGATGGGCAATTCTCGCGAATTTGCGCAAGTTTAGCGCGGCGCTCTGCAATCAATTTGTTTTCATCTTGGGTGTGTTCAGTCATCGTCATTTCCAAATTTGGTTTACTGTTACTTGTTTATGGCTATTTATTTAAGGCATTTGTCTAAGATTAAAGCCCAGATTTTAAACTAGCTTGTATAAATTTATCTAAATCGCCATCTAAAACGGCTTGAGTATTGTGGCTTTCTACCCCGGTTCGCAAATCTTTAATGCGCGAGTCATCCAACACGTACGAACGTATCTGGCTGCCCCAACCAATGTCTGACTTGCCATCTTCCATGATTTGTTTTTCTTCGTTTTGCTTTTGCATTTCATATTCATAAAGTTTGGCTTTTAATTGTTTCATAGCCTGTGCTTTATTTTTATGTTGTGAACGGTCGTTCTGACACTGCACCACAATATTTGTG
>CAJQKX010000607.1 GCA_905479025.1 uncultured Paraglaciecola sp. | reverse complement strand
CACAAGATAAAGCTGAAGGTGTGGCCAGTCCTAAAGCACAGGGGCAAGTAGCGATTAATACTGCCACCATCACCCAAAGAGCCTGAGATGGGTCTATTTGTTGCCAGACGATATAACTAATACATGAAATAAGTAACACAACCCCAACAAAATATTGAGAGAACCGATCAGCTAAACTCGCGATTCTCGGCTTAGTACTCATGGCTTGAGTTTGTAATTTACTAATTTGATTAAGAGTAGAATGTTGCAAGCTTGCTGTGACTTTCACTGTCAAGGTACCTAATTGGTTTAAGCTACCTGCTAAAACTTGATCACCTGTGTATTTACTTATTAAATTAAACTCACCCGTTAACATAGCCTGATCAAGTTGTCCTTGTCCCTGGGTAATAATACCATCAACAGGAACAAGCTCACCGGCTTTAACTAAAACTAATTGATTAACCTTCAGGGACTTAGCTAACACTGAGGTTAATATTTCACCCTCTATCAAAGTAGCAGTAGTGGGCAAATACTCAAGCATATTAGCTGATGCCTGAGCCGCTTTATAACGTGCACTCTGTTCAAGATAACGACTCACTAGCAGTAAAAAAACGAACATACACAACGATTCAAAATATGTTTGACCGGTATTTTGTGCAGTAGCAAACACCCCTGATATATAAGTAATACCTAAGGCCAAAACGATAGGCACATCCATATTAAATGTGTGAGCACGTAATCCGCGAATGGCACTGGTGTAAAATTCTGAAGCTGAGTAGAGGATGACTGGAGTCGTCAATAACAGGCTGATCCAATTAAAATATTGCTTGGTTTGAAGGTCTATATGACCAAATATATCAAAAAACACACCGATGTTTAACATCATGACTTGCATCGTCATTAAGCCAGCCAGCCCCAGGCGTTTTAGAAAAGCTTTATTTTCTTGCCTGAATGTAATCTCATGTTGTTCAGGTTGAAAAGGTTTTGCGTGATAACCTATTTTTTCAATATGACTCAGGATTTGGCTAAGTTTTAGTTGCTGACTATTCCAGGTTACACTTGCTCGTCTGGCAGAAACATTCACACCGACCTTCATTATCCCATTTAATTTAGCCATTTGTTTTTCAATTAGCCAACCACATGCTGCACAATTAATACCACTAATCGTTAATTGAATTTCGCTGACATCTTCCTGACTTTCAACAAATTCTTGCAATATACTATCGTCATCAAATAATTTAAGTTTTTGTAATAACTCATTTTCGTTCTCTGATGCTTTTTCTGCAAACTCGCTTCGATAATGATAATAATCTTCCAAGCCATTGCTCACTATTGCATCTGCGACAGCGCAACATCCAAGACAACAAAAGGATTGTCGTTTTCCCAATACATCAGTGTGATAGTTATGATGAGGGTCTATATGCAAACCACAATGAAAGCACTTGAGCAGCATTGCGATTAATGTTTTAAATCGAAAGGACTGGTTTGTGGCAGTGAAACTACTTGTTGAATTTTCCAGTTTTCGTTGAATGGATGTAAACTCAATTGCCATTTACCCAAAATATCTTCTGTTAATGGCGCGCGATATACTCCATTGGCGTCACGAAACAAGGTCACTGAGAAATCCTTAAATTTTTGTGTGGAATGAAAAAAGTCTAAAGTCAGAGCTTCGCCATTTTCAGGCTCGCCGCTGATGAAAATGACTTCTACATAGTCTGAAAACACCTGAGTCTTAGTGGATATATTGAGGTTTTGAGCTTGTTGTAATTTTTGAATTTTAAGATTGATTGCTCTACCTTCTTTATAATAATCATCAATGACCATGCTGTCTTCGCCAGTAAATGCCAAATTCATCATAGTAAAGCTAAGGACCATAGATGTGAGGGGCACAATGATTAGAAACCAGGGCCAGAACTGTTTGTACCAAACTTTTTGAATATCAGATTGCATGTAAAGGAACTACTTAATGTTAAAAATATTAAAAAAGCCCCGTAAACGGGGCCTCCAGTAAATCACTTAGAAACTATTTATCCTGAGATAAACTGTATACGTATGCACTAACCAGATGGATTTTCTTTTCTCCAAGTGTCTTCTTAAATGCAGGCATGACTCCGTTACGACCATACCTAAGGGTTTCAGTGATCGACTTATCAGTGCCACCATATAACCAAATTTGGTCGGTTAAATTTGGTGCACCAATTAACTGATTACCTTTACCATCTTGACCGTGACAAGCTGCACATACAGTAAATCTTGCTTGGCCTGCATCTACCATGGTTTGTTTTAAATCAGACCTATTACTTAAACTTAGAACGTAAGCCACTAGTTCTTCGATACCATCCTCACCGTGTGCAACTAATTGGGCGGGCATCATGGCTTTACGACCGTTAATTAAGGTTTCAGTTATTTTTTCAGGTGACCCACCATATAACCAATCATCGTCAGTTAAATTTGGAAAGCCTCTTTGACCCCGGGCATCAGAGCCGTGACATTGTGAACAATTCTGAATATACAACCGTTGGCCAATTTTAAGTGCTTCTGTATCTTTCGCTAACTCAGTAATAGGTTGTTTGTAATAAGCTTCAAAGATAGGGGCAAAAAGTTCATTAGCAAATTCCACTTCTCTATCATATTGATTT
>CAJQKX010000606.1 GCA_905479025.1 uncultured Paraglaciecola sp. | reverse complement strand
CCAGCCTTATCTTTTTTACTTATATCCCAAAGGGATGCCCAAGAACCTATATCACTCCAACCGGCATCCATTGGGACAACCACAGCATCAGTCGTTTTTTCCATAACGGAATAATCAACCGACTCACTGGGGCACGCTGTGAATTGCTCTTTATTAATCCTCAGAAAATCTAAATCAGACTCCACTCCATTTATCGCCTCTTCACAGGCCTCCAAAATATCCGGACGGAACTTTTTAAGCTCTTCAAGATAGCGACTTGCTCTAAACATAAACATGCCGCTGTTCCAGTAATAATCTCCGGAATTTATATATTCTTGAGCAATTGCGCGGGAGGGCTTTTCCACAAACCTGTCTACCACAAAGCCTCCATCTTGGCCTTCACCCGCTTTTATATAGCCATAACCTATATGAGGCTCATCCGGAAGTATACCGAAGGTTACAAGTTTTCCGTCCTCTGCCAACGGGACAGCCTCAGATACAGCTTTAGTAAAAGCAGCCTCATTCTGAATGACGTGATCAGCCGCAAGCACCAAGAGTAATGGATCGTCCTGAGCCGCCAACGCCGCAACCGCAATAGCTGGCGCAGTATTTCTTCCCACGGGCTCTAAAATGATTGAACCGAGCAGATTAACTGCACGAAGCTGCTCTGCAACGAAGAATCTGTGCTCTTCATTGCAAATGGTCACTGAGGACTCAAAATTGAGACCCTTTAATCTTTTCATGGTTGCTTGGAGCATAGTGTCTTCGCCATTTAGCGCTAAAAACTGCTTAGGATGCCCTGCTCTGGACAAAGGCCATAGCCTTGAACCAGCGCCGCCAGCTAGTATTACCGGACATATGCTCACTTATCTTCCCCTTTATTCTTAGTTTTCAGATACCAATTTACGAATTTTTCAATACCCTCCTCAATAGAAGTAGTGGGCTGAAATCCACATATGGCTACTAGGGGGTCGATGTCCGCAAATGTTACCGGTACATCACCAGGCTGCATAGGAAGAAGGTTTTTAGTTGCAATCTTGCCAAGCGCCAACTCTATTGTGGAGATAAAATGCTTTAATGTAACCGGACGATTGTTACCAATATTATAAACTTTTAACGCCGATTCAGCTGTCGATATTTGACTAGCTGTACGACGCGGCCTAAACTCAAGCAAACTAATAATTCCCTTAACAACATCGTCAATGTAAGTGAAATCACGTTTCATTTGGCCTTCATTAAAGACATCAATGGGTCGCCCTTCATCAATAGCTTTTGTGAAACTATAATATGCCATATCAGGCCTACCGTAAGGACCATACACGGTAAAAAACCTCAACCCAGTGCAAGGGAAATTAAACAAGTGACTATAAGAATGCGCTAATAATTCGTTAGATTTTTTTGTGGCGGCGTAAAGACTAATCGGAAAATCTGTATTGTCATCCGCGCTAAAAGGTTGTTTTACGTTCATACCATAAACAGAACTTGAAGATGCAAACATCAAATGCTCTATCTTGGCATGCCGGCAGCACTCTAAAATATTACCAAAACCCACCAAATTTGAGTCGATATATGCTTTAGGATTCTCAAGTGAATACCTCACTCCCGCTTGCGCTGCAAGATTTATGACTATATTAAAATTATGCTCCTGAAACAACTGACTTAACTTTTTGTCATCGGCAATATCCAATTTCACGAAATGATAGCATCCCGTAAGATTATTATCTTTTACAAAGGCATCTAAATTATCAAGCCTATCTTTTTTAAGCTGAGGATCGTAATAATCGTTAAGATTATCTATTCCGACAACCTTAAAGCCTTCATGAAGGAGCGCCTTGGTTAAATGAAATCCGATAAATCCTGCTGCACCAGTCACCAAAATTTTCATTTAGTCACTCCCAAACAAGTCACGTGTATATACTTTTGCAATCACATCTAGTAACTCTTCTGCCATCCGATTAGACAATATTACATTCGACACTTTTTTAAACTCATCCAACGATTTTAAGACCTTTGAATTAAAGAAATACTCCTCATCCAGTGATGGCTCATAGATGACAACGTTAACTCCTTTAGCTTTAATACGCTTCATAACCCCTTGAATAGCCGAAGACCTAAAATTATCACTCCCCTCTTTCATCACAAGACGATAAAACCCAACAACTTTCGGATTTTTCTTTAAAATCTCGTCGGCAATAAAATCTTTGCGGATTCCATTTGAAGACACAATCGCCTGAATCAGCGTCTGAGGGACCTGGTCATAGTTTGCCAAAAGCTGCTTGGTATCTTTTGGAAGACAATACCCACCGTAACCAAAGGAGGGGTTGTTATAGCCATCACCTATGCGCTCATCGAGACACACGCCGTTAATGATACTCTTGGTGTCGAGATCATGAGCCAACGCATAAGAGTCCAATTCATTAAAGAAAGAAACACGCATCGCGAGGTAGGTATTTGCAAACAACTTCGCCGCTTCAGCCTCAGTGGAGCGGATGAAAAGTGTCTCTATATCTTCTTTTTCAGCACCCTGCCTCAGCAGATACGCAAATTCTGCGCCTGCCTTACACTGACTACCCATAATGATTCGTGATGGATAGAGGTTATCTTTAAGCGCCTGACCCTCTCTTAAAAACTCAGGTGAGAAAATAACGCGTTCAGTCTTGAATTTTTCTTGAAGCGATTTCGTATGACCCACGGGAATAGTAGATTTAATGACTACCAAAGCATCGAGATTTAACTTAAGCGCATCCTCAACCACAGTATCAACGGAGCTAGTATCAAAACGGTTTGTGTCGGTGTCATAGTTCGTGGGTGTTGCCACAATAACAAAGCTAGCACCTTCATAGGCACCTTGTTTGTCCAATGTTGCAATCAAGGATAGTGGCTTTTCGGCTAAGAATAATTCAATCTCTGTATCGGCAACCGTG
>CAJQKX010000605.1 GCA_905479025.1 uncultured Paraglaciecola sp. | reverse complement strand
ATCGCATATAAGTTATCTATATCAGTTTTGGCATATGTATCTGTGACGACTCCACCGCAACTGTAATGTGCTGCTGGTACAACCGGGATGGGCTGCTGAGTAATATCGATTCCCAAAGAGCGACACTTTCGATAAATATTTGGAAAGTGCTTAACAATAAAATCACTTGGTTTATGGCTGATGTCCAGATACATACAATCAGCGCCTAACCTTTTCATCTCAAAATCAATGGCTCTGGCGACGATATCTCGTGAAGCCAAATCACCCCTTTTATCAAATTTATGCATAAAAAGGGTACCGTCAGGATGACAAAGTTTCGCACCTTCGCCTCGTAAAGCTTCAGTAATTAAAAAATTTCGCGCTTCTGGATGATACAAACATGTTGGATGAAATTGATTAAATTCCATATTAGCAACCCGACATCCTGCGCGCCAAGCCATAGCAATACCATCACCACTAGATACGTCTGGATTAGACGTATATTGATAAACCTTACTTGCTCCGCCTGTTGCTAAGGAAACAAACTTACTACGAATTATTTCCACTCTTTCCCGTTTTCTGTTCCATACATAGGCGCCTAACAATAGATTTTTTGTGTTTTGACTTTTGATTAAATCTACGGCGTTATAGCGTTGAAATAGGTGAATGTTAGGATGCTGCTGCACTGCTTCAATAAGAGTGACTTGCACTGCGGCGCCAGTGGCGTCGGCTGAGTGTAAAATTCGTCTGTGGCTATGACCTCCTTCTCTAGTCAGATGAAATCGAGTTTCACCGTTTTCTGAGCTTTCCCGGTCAAATGGCATTCCAAAATCAATTAGCCATTGCATAGAAGTTTTGGCTTGAGATGCGGTGAACTCAACAGCGCTTCTATCACACAAACCGTCGCCAGCTAATAGTGTGTCCTCAACATGTGAGGCAATAGAATCATTTTCATCAAAAACGGCTGCAATGCCGCCTTGGGCATATTTGGTTGACCCTTCAGATACATCACTTTTACTTAACACTATCACTTGGCAATGATCTGCAAGTTTTAAGGCGTGACTTAATCCTGCGGCGCCGCTTCCAATAATAAGTACGTCACATTGGTGTTCAATAGTAGAGTGCATAAGGTAAACTAGGTAATATGGTCGATTTGTTAGGCAATACTAATTTACACGTTATAAATTACAATGCTTTTCATAGCGGATTGTATGTAAATTTCCTTTACTGACAGTAATTCAATTAAACATTTTTGTTTTTTCGAAAAAAAAAGTTGGATATATTCGAACTTTTCAAATTTCATAGAGTCAATAGTAGTGCTTGCATGAGCCGTAGTTTATTTTCGTACAGGAGTAAAGGCTCGAAATGAGCGAGCAGATAGCAGACCAACAAATTGTTGAAAGAGTGCAACGCGGAGATAAAAACGCATACGGGTTGTTGGTAACAAAGTACCAACAAAAAGTATCCTATTTAGTCTCTAGATATGTTAAAAATTCAGGGGACGTGGCAGATGTAACGCAAGAGGCGTTTGTAAAAGCTTACAGAGCCTTACCAAATTTTAGAGGTGATAGCGCTTTTTATACTTGGCTATATAGAATAGCTGTAAATAGTGCAAAAAATTATCTGGTGTCTCAAGGGAGAAAGCCCCCAGCAAGTGATGTTGATGCTGATGAAGCAGATTATTATGACGGCAGTGATGCATTGAAAGAAAATAATTCACCCGAAAAAAACTTAATGTCAGAGCAAATGGAGACGCTGTTGTTTGACGCCATGGAAAAGCTACCTGAAGATTTACGTATGGCTATAAGCTTGCGTGAACTAGAGGGGCTAAGCTATGAGGATATTGCTAATGTTATGGATTGCCCAGTAGGAACCGTCAGGTCGAGAATATTCAGGGCAAGAGAAGCATTAGATAAAGTTATTCAACCATTATTGATGAATGATTGATTTTAAATCAAAGAAAAAATTAAATTAGCGGGAATCACAATGTATGTCGCAAAAACTTGAAAATTTGTCAGCCTTAGTCGATGGAGAATATATCGCTTCTAGCTCATCGAGCATTCATGTGTTGGATGCGATAAAAAATGATACTGATTTGCAGCTAAAATGGAAAAGTTACCACCTTATTCGTGATAGTTTGCGTCAGGAACTTCCATTAAATATTAATTTTGATATTGATATTGCTAATATGGTTGCTAAAGCGTTGGAGTCTGAGCCTACATTATTGGCTCCAAAGAGAACTTGGCGTGACCTACCTTTAGTTGGTAATGTTGTTCCCTTTGCAAAACAAGGCGGACAAATGGCTATTGCTGCCTCGGTTGCCGTAGTGATGATAATTGGGGTTCAACAATTTAATCAGGCTGACTTAGACCAACCATTTAATGCAGCCCCTCATATCCCGGGCATTCAAGGTGGTTTGTCACCAGTGAGTTTTGATCAATCTCCTGCAATACCGAACTCTGATGGGGCTGAACAAAGACGTCGAATCAATGCGTATATGACAGATCATAAACAACAATTACGTTTTAAAACGATTCAACTGACTAATGATGGTTCTGAGATTTCGGATCCAAAAATCACTAATGAAGAGGCACAATCAGACATTGTTGAAAATACACCCTAATAAAATTGCTAGCAGGGTCATATTGACTCTGCTGATTAGTGTTTTTGTTCCTTTTCAATCTTTTGCACAAGTACAAAAGATTAACACTACCAATTCTTATACACCTAATAGTGCGCAAGCATGGTTAGCGAAGATGTCCGAAGCAGTTAAGTCTCTCAATTACACTATTTCCTTTGTTTTATTAAAACCCGCTGTAGATTCCCAGCCCTATCTTTGGCGTCACGGGGTGAATGAAGATGGCCTCGAAATGGAACAACTTAATCTTTTGAATGGCCCAGGCCGAGAAGTTGTTCGTATTGGAAATAAAGTCAGTTATTTTGAACCTAACGTTCCTCCTTACAGCTTGCAAACATCTATTATCAACGGACCTTTTCCTAGCGAGTTTTTGCAAAACCCAGAAAAATTGTTGCTGGGTTACGAATTCATTATGATCGGCCGTAGTCGGATCGCGGGGCGCTCGGCGCAACAAATCCGAATAATCAGTAAAGACAAAACTCGCTTTGGCTTAAATGTTTGGCTTGATCAAGAAACAGGGTTGTTATTAAAATTGAACATGTTCGGTCAAGAAGGTCAGCTTCTGGAGCAAATTCAAGTGACAAGTATACAAATAGCTAAAGAGCCTGATCCTTTTTTTGCAAAAATTGAGCCCGGAATGTTGCCTGAGGTGGTCAGTTTTAGTACAAGCGCTACACTTAATTCACTTTGGGAAATTGGCTATATTCCTAGAGGTATGACAATAGTAAAAAGAGACTTACGTCGTTTGTCTAGATCGAGTGGAGTAGTTGAATACATTATGTTGAGTGATGGTTTGGTTGATGTCTCTGTCTATTTACAAGGCAGAGATAACAATAAGCCACAGGATAATTTAGTGGGCACAGTTCAGTCTGACACATTGCTAACTATTGAGCATGGTGAACTAATCATCACTATTATTGGGAAGCTACCAGCAAGCACTGCCAATGCCATTGCTAAATCAATTCAAAGAATTAAATAATGATTGAGGAGATTGGAGTGATTTGTGCTATCGAACACCACAACTCTCAGCAGGTTGTATTGGTTGAAACACAAATTAAGTCAACATGTGGCAGTTGTGAAGCTCAATCCAATTGCGGCACAGGAGCCATCGCAAAAATTTTTGCAAGAAAGCGAGAAATATTGCGCTTTCGATTGAATGAAATGGTTGAAGTTGGGCAAAAGGTCAGTTTAGGGATACCGGAAGAGAACTTACTTAAAGCTTCTGCGTTGGTTTATTGTTTGCCTTTATTGGCCCTTGTTTTGTCTGCACTTGTCGGACAAAGTATCTTGCCATTAATAGGATTAATAGTCGAAGGGTGGTTGATATTGTTCTCCGCTTTTAGCACTTATTTTACATTTAGATTTGTGCGTCGCTTTTTAAGCCGTTCTGATCAAGGTGATTTTTACCCTCGTATTCTCAGAATTTTTCCCTTGGAAATTGATAATATCCAAGTCAAACAAGTCTAAGTTTCCTATTCTCTTACAAAAAACAAGAAACAATTCTTTTGTTGTGTCGCAAAGTGATTGATAAAACTGTAAAATTCTTTTCTATTTAATTTTTGTCCCATTCTCTAGCGACTTATATTTATTTAACTAGTTGCTTGGAAACAAAACCACTTGGTAATTTTCTAAAATTTTATGCAACACAAGCACATACGTAATTTCTCAATTATTGCTCATATAGACCACGGTAAATCAACTCTTTCCGATCGGCTCATCCAACATTGTGGAGGATTGAGCAGCAGAGAAATGTCTGCACAAGTCCTTGACTCAATGGATATCGAAAAAGAACGTGGTATTACCATCAAAGCGCAAAGTGTTACGCTGAACTACACCGCAAGAAATGGTCAGACTTATCAATTAAACTTTATCGATACGCCAGGACATGTAGATTTTACTTATGAAGTCTCACGTTCACTTGCTGCTTGTGAAGGGGCATTGTTGGTTGTTGATGCCGGGCAGGGAGTAGAGGCTCAAACATTGGCGAATTGCTATACCGCCATTGATTTAAACATGGAAGTGGTGCCAATTATAAACAAGATTGATCTACCCCAAGCTGAACCTGACCGTGTCGCAGAGGAAATAGAAGACATAGTCGGTATAGATGCTATCGATGCAGTGCGCTGTTCTGCCAAAACAGGTATTGGAATAGAAGAAGTACTAGAAGTGATTGTGCGCCAAATACCACCACCAGAAGGTGAGATTGATGCGCCGTTAAAGGCATTGATTGTTGACTCTTGGTTTGATAATTATCAAGGGGTGGTATCTCTTGTGCGAATTATGCAGGGGGAGTTACACAAGAATGATAAGATTAAAATAATGACGACTGGTGGCATTCATCAAGCTGATAAAGTGGGTATATTCACACCTAAAGCAACCGATACTGGAGTGTTAAGAGCAGGTGAAGTTGGGTTTGTTGTTGCTGGTATAAAAGAAATTAATGGAGCACCTGTGGGTGACACTATCACCTTAGCGAGACGGCCTGCACCTGAAGCCCTCCCTGGTTTTAAAAAGGTCAAGCCTCAAGTCTACGCTGGTCTGTTCCCAATTAGTTCTGATGACTATGAAGATTTTCGTGACGCATTGGCAAAATTAAGCCTCAATGACGCATCTTTGTTTTTTGAGCCAGAGAGTTCATCTGCTCTAGGTTTTGGTTTTCGTATTGGTTTCTTAGGTATGCTACATATGGAAATCATCCAAGAACGTTTAGAGCGTGAATATAATTTGGATTTGATCACCACTGCACCTACTGTTGTGTATGAAGTAGTCACTAAAGAGGGTGAAACGATTTATGTAGATAATCCTTCAAAATTACCTGCTATCAATGATATAGAAGAGATTCACGAGCCTATAGTTGAAGCGCATATATTAGTGCCGCAGCAGTATCTTGGTAATGTCATTACGTTATGTGTTGAAAAGCGTGGTATGCAAACCAGCATGACTTATCACGGCAAACAAGTTGCGGTGAGTTATGGTCTACCTCTGGCAGAAGTAGTAATGGACTTTTTCGATAAATTAAAATCGACTAGTCGAGGTTTTGCATCTCTGGATTATAATTTTAAGCGTTTCCAAACCGCTGAAATGTCACGCTTAGACATTTTGATCAATAGCGAGCGTGTGGACGCCCTTGCCATGATTACGCACAAGGACCACGCTGTGACTCGTGGTAGGCAGTTAGTCGAAAAACTCCAAGAGCTTATCCCCAGACAAATGTTTGATATTGCTATCCAAGCAGCTATTGGTAATCAGATAATTGCTCGCAGTACCATCAAGCAATTACGTAAAAATGTAACAGCCAAGTGTTATGGTGGTGATATCAGCCGTAAGAAAAAACTATTACAGAAACAAAAGGACGGAAAAAAACGTATGAAGTCAGTAGGTAACGTAGAACTGCCTCAAGAAGCCTTTTTAGCACTTCAGAAGGTAGGTAAATAAATGGCTAATTATTTTTCAATCTTTCTGGTTGTACTGACACTCGTTTCGGGTCTGATTTGGTTGGTCGATAGCTTGATGTTTGCCTCTAAGCGTCGTCAGAGAATGGTAAT
>CAJQKX010000604.1 GCA_905479025.1 uncultured Paraglaciecola sp. | reverse complement strand
TATCTTTGATATGTGGTAGAAAACCAAAGCGGCGTCTAACAAACTCAGGATCTTGCGCCAAAAACAATTTAGCCTCATCTCGGTTGGTTCCTGTCATGAGTGGAACATCGTTGTAGCGTTGTGGTGACTGGAATAAGGTAAGCAGGGACTCTTTAGGTAATACCATGCCGTCACGCAGACTTTGCGGAGCACGATACATACCCGCTCCACCGCTGATCCCCTTGAGCATTTGTTTTGGGCTGCGGGAGTACATAAATGTCAAAATTTCTTCATCAGACAGAAGAAGTTGCGCGACCTTCGCAGCCTCACTATCTTCTGCCTTCCCAGCTTGTTGCAATTGTAGTGACAGCCATTCACGTGAACTAAGGCTTTCTCCAGGCAGCTCGTCATCAGCGAAATTCTCAGCTCGCCACAATGGTGTAGTGCCCGTTGAACCGCTTTGAGCAATCGCTTTATGGAAAAGCCCCTTGGCCGGCAAAGAAGCCATCAGCGAATATACATTTCGCCCACCCGCTGATTCGCCAAAAATGGTCACATTGTCTGGGTCTCCACCAAAACTTGCTATATTTTTTTGCACCCATTCAAGGGCGGCGATCATATCAAGATTACCGTAGTTGCCAGATGCATCACTGGCGCTTCGACCTTCACCACGCAGCGCTGGATGACTCATCCAACCCAGCAATCCCAAACGATAGTTGATGGTAACAAGCACCACGTTTTCGCCACCGGCAAGACTATGGCCAGAATAGGTGTTCGCTGTACCAATCGAGTTACCGCCACCATGGATCCAGAACATCACGGGCAGGCCAGTAGAATCAATATCACTGTTATTTTGCGGAGCCCAGATATTTAGATAAAGGCAGTCCTCATTGCCAACTACCTCACCTACCTCACCAGTTGTCCCTGCTAAAGGCCCCCAGAGCTGAACACATGCATCTTTAAAGGAAACCATCTCACGGTTTTTTTGCCAAAAGTCGTGGGGCTGCCCAGCGCAATTCATCTACCGGAGGAGCCGCAAAAGGAATACCGAGCCAACCGAATGTATTTTTTCCATCGGCAAAGCCAACCACTGGACCGGCTTCGGTGTCACGAAATGCCTCAGGTAAAGCAACGCGCACTAATGGTTCCGGTGCAGGTTGTTGCCACAGATAAATGGCGATAATACCGACGATGGTAACAAGTATAAGCAACTTACTTTTCATAGGGCTTTTCTCTTTAAAATTTTACTAAGAGTAATGCATTTTGGTATGTGATTCATCCCGCAGCAAATTTTCGGACTTCTAACAAGCAACGTTGAGAAAAATCATATCCCAATCGATGGTATCAGTGTGATCGTTTTCACTAAGCAAAAATAAACTTTCTGACTTTGAGGTTTACAGGACAATGGGTATCGATGAGGCTGACTTGAGAAGCTCAGGATTGGGGCATGATTGCTCTCTTTGAACTTACCTACCCAAGGCTTACTCAGTTCGAATAACAGTCAAATCATCTTGGGGGTCACTGTGATTTTTTGGCCATCTTGGCTATGCTTGTAATTTGCATAGCCAATAAAAAAAGGCTTCTTCCTGTCTTCAATTACACTTCTGGCACCCTGTATCTCGTACCTAAATCCTCTAGCAACTAATACAACAACCCATACACCTTTCGTCGAAACGTCGACTTTAAAGGATCCCCATCGGGCAAGGCATTGATCATATCCAAGGTTAATTTCTTCGCGTCACCGAAATGAAGATCTTTGTATAGAACAGACAAAATAAGCTCTAACGCTTCTTCGATTTGATTCGCTTGTTGCAACTGCACAGCCAGTTTAACTTTTATTGCTAAGTCGTCAGGGTTGTGCACCAGCTGCTGTTGCAAGGCTTTGATTTCTGGTGAATCCGCTGCTTGTTCGGCCAGCTCAATTTTACCCAAAATACTGTTGTATAGAGCGTCTTGGTCAACTAAGCCAATGGTGTCTAACAAAGCTTTAGCTTGTTTTATTTGACCTAACTCTACTTGGCAATCTGCTAGTAACAACCTGATATCAGCTCGTCCTGCATCCATGTCATGAGCTTGTTTAAGTAAAGTATAAGCTTGCTGATAATCGCCGGAGCTGACTAACTCGACCGCTTGTTCATATAAAGCATCTTCTGGTTTGGGCAAGTGTTTTTCAAAAGTAGTTATAATTTCTGCTTCAGTTTGCACACCAGCAAAGCCGTCAATGGGTTGACCTTCTTTTACTAAAATCACTGTAGGGAGGTTTTGCACACCAAATTGTCCAGCGATTTCTTGCTGCTTCTGGCAATCAACCCGCGCGTGGATCAAGTTACCACTGAATTTGGCGGCTACGTTGACTAAAACTGGAGCCAATTGCTGGCTGGGTTCATAACCTTCAGCCCAAAACTCTACCATCACCACTTGTGTTTGCGAGTCTTGTAATATGACTTGCTGGAAATTTTCTGGGGTAATATCAATCACGTTATTCATAAAAGAGTCCGTATACATTTGCTTGATGTGGGGATGGGGTCAAATCATTGAAAATCAAGCTAATTATTAATCTTGACATAAATATAAACTGTCGCCTAGTAGACATTTAATACACATTCGATATGTTAGATTTATTTTTAAAATCAAGCTAAAAGCTCATTGCTATGACCCAAAAAGCGCCCTCTAGATTTAACAGTTTTGCCCAGTTTTATCCTTATTATCTGTCTGAACATCAAAATATGACCTGTCGGCGTTTACATTTTGTTGGCTCTACTTTGATTTTAGCTCTGCTGACATACGCTCTTATGACTGAGCAGTGGATGTTATTATGGTTTGTACCTGTTTTAGGTTATGGCTTCGCTTGGGTAGGGCATTTCTTTTTTGAGCACAATAAACCTGCGACCTTTAAGTATCCTTTTTACAGCTTATTAGGTGATTGGGTCATGTTTAAAGATATGTTACTTGGCAACATAAAACGCTAATCGTTTAGTGTAGGCTATTGATTATCTCATAAATACTGGTTAACCAGTTGAAATAGCCTACTTTTGATAATGTCAACATGGTTTGATTAAAAAAAGTACAAAATTGTTTGTTTACTAGCCTTTCCAAGACAACAAAAAACCCTTAAACTTGCGCCCCTTTTTAGAGTACGGTCGATTTTTGCACAATTAAATGTGAAGGATAATCATTCTATATTATGCAGATTGGTCCATATGCGTTAGAAAACAATTTGATACTGGCTCCTATGGCGGGAGTGACAGACAGGCCATTTAGACAATTATGTAAACGTCTTGGGGCAGGTTTAGTTGTATCAGAGATGCTCTCGTCTAATCCTAGGGTTTGGGATTCGGATAAATCCAGACAAAGGATGGATCATCAGGGTGAAGAGGGTGTGCGGTCAGTGCAAATTGCGGGGGCAGATCCTGAATTAATGGCACAGGCAGCACAGTTTAATGTGGGCAATGGCGCGCAAATTGTTGATATCAACATGGGTTGCCCAGCTAAAAAAGTGAATAAGAAGTTAGCAGGATCGGCATTGTTGCAAGACCCATCCTTGGTTGAAAAGATCATTCAAGCGGTAGTAAAAGCAGTAGATGTACCTGTTACCTTAAAAATACGTACAGGTTGGAATGTTGAAAATCGCAATGGATTATTGATAGCTCAAATTGCACAGGACAACGGCATTCAATCATTAGCGGTGCATGGCCGCACCAAAGCCTGTATGTACAAAGGCGACGCAGAATACGACACCATTAAGGCTATTAAACAAGCTGTGTCGATACCTGTTGTTGCCAACGGTG
>CAJQKX010000603.1 GCA_905479025.1 uncultured Paraglaciecola sp. | reverse complement strand
ACTTGAACATCACTGACTTGCTCACCACACGCGCTTAGTAAAAATACACCTGTTGCTAAGGCTAATAAACGTGCTGCTTTAAACATTGCTTGCACTCCCTTTAATTATCGACAGACGAACACTCATACCAGGTAGCAGGCTAATTTCTGGCGCTTTGTCAAAAGTGACGATGGCGGGGAAATATGCACTTTTACCCCACAACGCTTTACGTTCACTTTGCTTCGACAAGCTTGAAATGACACCGCTATATGTTTTATTTGGATAAGCATCTAACACAATTTCAACTTCTATGTTCTCATCTAGTCCAACTGCATCTATCTCATGCACCCAGGTTTCTATTTGAAAATCGCTGGTAGATTGCACGTCTAAGACTTTCCAACTGGCTCTAACATTCATACCAGCACTTAACTTGGTGCCAAACCAAGGATGGGTAGCATAGGTTACCGGACCTGTGACCTGCGCAATGACATTAAGATTGGCTAAAATATCTGTCAAGTAGACAAGCTCTTCTTTGACCCTTAGAATGTTGACTTCTTTTTTTGTGAGTTCAGCACGTCGCTCTTTTAACGCGCGCTGCAATGCTTCTTCTGCCTTAATTTCTTCTACTACATTACGTTGCAAAGCGAGTTCAAATTGGCCTTTTTCAAATGCGGCTACTTGGGCAATAGGCACTGACGCCTCAATCTTAGCTTTTTCTACGCGCATTTTAGCCACTTTTAAGCGGCCGCTTGCATCAATTACGCTTTGCTCTTGCTGAACTTTTAATTCTTCGAATTCAAGTAACAAACGGGCTAAATTTTCTTCATTTGCTATAAGTTGCGCTTGCGAAGCAGCACCGTCAAACAATACAACAGTTTCGCCTTTCTCTGCTGTCTTACCTTCTTCCTCCATCCACTGAATTTGCAACTGCCGGCTACCTGTTGGCGCATTGACAACTTGTTTAGCCGACGAACCTATTTGCCCGGTTAATAATAATTTTTCTGCATGAACCTTTGTGCTGATTAGTACACATGTGACCATCATGCCAAATATAACCATACCGAATATAGCCTTCATTATCTTTCTCCTACTACTTCGCCGTCTTTCATTATAATGACACGTTGTGCGTACTCTGCAATTTCGTCTTCGTGGGTTACCATGATTATGGTTTGTCCTTGCTGGTGTAATTCGGTCAGCAAATCCATGATTTCTTTGGAGGTTTTTGAATCTAAGTTACCGGTAGGTTCATCTGCTAAGATAACGCTCGGTTTGTTAATTAATGCTCTGGCAATCGCCACTCGCTGGCGTTGTCCGCCCGACATTTCAAACGGCTTATGGTTTTTACGATTAGTCAGGCCGACCCTTTCAATTAACTTTAGGGCGCGTTCTTCACCCTCTGCTTCACCTGTATCAGAATACCGCAGCGGGAGTTTGACGTTTTCCACAGCATCCAATTTGGACAATAAATGGAAAGTCTGAAAAATAAAACCAATATGTTTATTGCGTACTTGCGATAGTTCGTCATCGGTCATACTAGCTACGTCTTGACCGTTAAGCTTGTAAACACCGCTATTGGGCGTATCTAAGCAACCCAGTACGTTCATTAATGTTGATTTACCTGAACCCGAACTGCCCATAATAGCCACAAATTCATTTTCTTTTATTTCAATGCTAACGTCGTTTAGGGCGGTGACAACTTCTTCACCGTTTTGAAATGTTTTGTGGATATTAGTCAGTGATAGCATGTCTATTATATTTCTTTATTGATATTGCCCTTTTACGTTCTTTTTGGAGATAAAGATGTCTTTGAGCATGATTAAAAGTAAACGGTACGCAGTATTAAAAATGATAATAAACCATTGAACTTGAATTCAGTACATTAGTTAATTTAGTTTCGTTACAAATTGTTTAGGTTCCAATTTGACACAGCTTTGTTTAAAAAAGGTTAGCTAACTTCAGCCCATTTAAAATTTATCCTATCTTAGATACTCATGCCTCCTTAAAATAATTAGTCGATTAGCATACAGCTTGAAATTTATCTGGGTAACGTTGTGTCCATTGGAGCACCCAACGTGTTAAACAATCTGCGAAGAAAAGGTTATAAACCACATCGAAATGATAAAAACAAAGCTTCTAAAGCACAAGTAATGGCTTGTAATGCTCACTTATCTGGCCATGCCTGAATTAAAATTCCATGCTAAATAATCAGCAGCATAAGGCCCCGCTTCCAAGTCGACTATGGCATTAGCCAATGAAATATTAGTGGGGTTAAGTAAACGTGAATATATCTGATGGGTCGGTTCTTTGCCTTGAAAAGCATCATCCACCCATTCAGTGCATGCATAAACATAAGTCGCAGTTCTAAACACCACTGGCGTGGCTGAAAACAAAGCAGTGACATTATCAAACAAGGGATAATGACTTTTACTCACTTGGGAGCCTGATTGTTTACTTAAACTTTGATAAGTATCACGAAACGGGTTTTGTAAAGTATCAAGAATTTTAGCTATCTGAAAAGACAAAAACTTTTTAGCGTTAAAATAGGCCACTTTGTTTTCTTTACTCAGGCCTTCAAAGGTATCACTGGTGATCTGCCAAAGTTGCTGCATGTTGGCTTGTGTATAATACAAATATTGTGCCGTATTAAACAAAGCTTGACCATACTCACTCTCTTTTTCGATACCAAAGTGAGCCAATTGTTCGTCTGTTAGTTCATCGATTGTGGTAGCTTGTGTAGTGTTTCTTTTTGGCGATAGAATTTTTGCCTGTTACATGACTTCAAGGTCAGTTATATTTTTGGCACTCATGCCTATATCTCTATGGATAATAATCTGCAATAACCAAGAATAACCGAATTTAATTCAATCTTAACGCCTTATTGACAAATATAATTCATTTAAAAAACAAATCAGTAACTTAATCTTTACATGGTATCTATTTAACTTATGCATAACGTAGCCATTTTGAGTCGTGATTCAGCACTCTACCTTACATTACTGAAAGCTGAGCAGTTGCCGCACCTAAAACTAGTATTAGTTGATAATAACGCGGCTGATTTTGATTATTCACAGGTGGACATTTTATTGGGCGATCCTGATATAACTGCGCAAGTTATTAGCCAATGCACTGGATTAAAATGGCTACAATCTACTTGGGCTGGTAACACTCCCCTTTTTGCCTTAGATAAAATCGATTATCAACTGTGTGGGGTGAAAGATGTCTTTCAGCAAGCCATGCAAGAATATGTATTTGCTTACCTGCTGTATTTTTCTCGTAATGTGGCTGGTTTTAATCAGGCGCAGATAAACAAGACATGGGCAGCACCGACTTATGGTTCGTTAGCGGGGAAAACCTTAGGCATAATGGGTGTAGGCAACATTGGTCAAGCTGTTGCCAAGATGGCTAAAC
Organism: uncultured Paraglaciecola sp.; assembly: GCA_905479025.1. Next base: position 1,394 of record CAJQKX010000603.1, on the reverse strand, counting down.
ACTTTTCGATGAAGACCCGTGGTTATACTAGAACTAGCAATGGCTGTGAATATATTGATCAATATTACACTTGCAACGATGCACAAAATTTTGCTGCTAATCTAGATTACCTGGTGTGCCTGTTACCTCAAAGTAACGCGACGACAGGACTAATCGACAGCACATTTTTATCTTACTTACCCACACATTGTGTAATGATCAATGCTGGACGTGGTGCAACAATAGTGGATACCGCACTAATCGAAGCGCTAAAAAATAACACACTTCAAGGCGCGGTGTTAGATGTGTTTGAGCAAGAGCCATTGCCTCAACAGCATCCATACTGGGAGTTAGACAACCTCTTCGTCACACAACACACCGCTGCAGAGTCATTGCCTGAAGATATTTTTCCACTATTTAGTAACAATTATCGTAGATATATCAAGGGGGAAACACTTCAAAACGTTTTAGATTTTGCCAAAGGATATTAAAAAACTGCCTTCGAAGGACAAAATTATCATCACTATATTGACAAAATTTACAGCTTAGATGTTGGAGTGGAGTTAACTTATCGCCAACACATAGATGTCAGCGATATTCAAAGTACTGCAAACCAAAAGAAGCTAGTTGTAATTGAGGCTGTATTTCAGCTTAGTGCCGCTTGTCTAATCCAATAAGCTTGCTGAAAAATCTGCCATGTCGTCTGGCAACATAGGGTTAGTTAAAGTCAGTATCTGTCTATTTCGCAAGTTGAGTCGCTGAGCAACATTACCATGATGCTGACTAAAGAGTGTTGCATGTTCGCCACTCAAGCTTATCAATTTAAGCCCCTTGCCTATGCGTTCTGCCAAGACAGGTTTGCGGGGGTTAACATAAAAAACCAATGGAAAAGGGTAATAGAACATCAGAGATGGCTCAATACTAATACCACCGATGGGAACAGCGCGATGCTTAAATATCTCCTCGATTTCATTCACCCCTAAGGCCACATAATCGAACGTACCATTGTGTAATAACGTAAATAAATTCTCTAGGGATCCCTGTTCAATAACCTTGTATCGATTGTGACGAAACAGGTCAGCATCAGCCCAAGTGTGAGGAATACCGATAGATAAGGCTTGGAGCTGTTGGGGTTGTTTAATCCGAGCGAACTTAGCTAGAGACTCGTCTTTAACTAAAAGCAATCGGTAACCCAGTAATCCCTTGGTAAGCGGTTGATGGATCACTAACTTTTTTTTATCTTTAAATTTCACATTTCCGGCTACAGTGACCAGAATATCGGCGCCCTCATTAAAAATATTAGCTTCGTCATCAGCGCTAGGATAATCCGTGTTATGCACTTGCACGTCCACTGAACCATATTCTTGCTCAGTAGCTTTTAGACATGCTTGAAGCAAAGCTGTTTCGTAACTCTG
>CAJQKX010000602.1 GCA_905479025.1 uncultured Paraglaciecola sp. | reverse complement strand
GAAAACGTTACTACTTTAGAAGAAAACGGGAAGATCGGCATTAAGAGTGTTCAAGTTGATCCTGGAAGGAAGCTAATGCGGCTATTTACTCATGTCCTGCAAGAGCTAAATAATAGAAGCGAATCATTTGCTAATAACTTTATATCCGATGCGGCCATTCCTAAACCTATGATTGAAAATTCGCAACGGATGATAGAAATTGGAGCACAATATAAAGAGCAGAAGCCACAACTGATTAAGTTTGGAAAAAAGAAATGGATAAACAGTCTTAAAATATCTCTTGCGAAATCTTTCGATGATCCTTCGCTAAATGTTGCCCAGATTGATGATGAAATGAAAGCGATATTTCAACCTCATCCGAGTGAAATAAAAATTACAGACATGAGTGGAAAGGATATTTCTGGAGTCAAATCGATAGAATTGTCTTTTGAAATTGATCGTGATTATTATATTTACTGTTCAAGCCATTCGTTCGATTATCGGCTGTTTGGTGACTTTGATGCTGATTGTTGCCTATTTATATTTGACTCTCATCGGTTCTCTACTGACATTATGAATGAGCTGGGAAAACAAGTCGATTTGGAAGATCATGGATTTAAACCTGTAAAATATTTAGATCCAATTAAACCAGAGATAAATGGTCGCCCTGAAATAGAATTCCATAAGCAACTAAAATACTCTTATCAGAATGAGTTTAGGCATGTATTTATACCAAAAGATAATCAACCATTATATTAAGACATATTTGTTGCTATTCCTCAGCTATATGAGTACTCCGAGCTGGTCAACTTATAACAAGCGCATGTTGCGGATAAATTTTCGCTGCGCTCAGGTTTACCGCAAATGCGAGCGTTAGCTGTCCCTAGAGATCGGAGTAACATGAAAGTTTTAGCCTCAATAGTTTTGATTCTACTTCTTTGTCAAGGAGCTTTAGCTGATGCCGATGTGACAAAGAAGCATGTATTCTATCTTCATGGTGCAATCATTGAAAAAGGTGACCCTAGACCTGTACATCCCCAATACGGTCTTTACGACTATCCGGCAATTGTTTCAACATTATCCAGCTTTGGCTTTCATCTTATTTCAGAGCAACGAGACATCAACACAGATTATCTATCTTATGCTTCGAAAATTTCAGATCAAATCAATGACCTTATCGCTAAAGGCGTTCAAGCCCAAAATATAACTGTCATTGGCTTCTCTAAAGGGGCAATGATTACAGTTATTGCATCATCTCTACTTAAAAATGATGATGTTAATTTTGCGATCATAGCCACCTGCGGAGAGTGGTACGAAAGCGAAGAATTTCTCGAAAGGCTGCGCCTACGAGGGCATATACTGTCTATCTATGAAGAGTCTGACTTGGCTGGCTCTTGTCATAAGCTGGCTAATAGATTGCCAGCTCCGTCATCATTCACAGAAATATCTATTAGTACCGGTAAAGAACATGCTGCTTTCTTCCTTCCAAGAAGTGAATGGATAAATCCTGTAACATCGTGGATTAACCGAAAAACAGCTAACAAAAAAAGGCAAAGCGACGCGTAAACGCGCGCTTGCTTTGGGCGTTATGAATCATAAGGAGAGATCGTGCAAGTTACAGAGCTACTGCAATTAACTCACTGGATAGATAAGAATATTAAAGCGGCCAATGTTGCTCAAAAGTATCAGCAGCTCCAAGCGATCCTACAGCAGAATGTCAACACTAGGAACAACCAGCCTCAGCAGCCTTTCAAAGATCAAAAAGATGATGTGATTACCACTATCAAAGATATTTCTACTGGCTCGTTAACGAATGAGCAGGAGCGAATGCTTGACACGCTCGGCATTGAGCGCCATTTGGGCTCTCATGGAATAGATAAGCTGGAAGACATTCTCTTCAAGAATGGACTTGATATGGCTACAGCCGCTGCTGAGGTTGCTACTATCCATCAAGAAATAAATAGTGCTGTAAGCCAATCGGATCAGCTAAAAGCAAGTCTAACTCCGCTTGTTGCCGAAGAGGACGGAGAAGACGAAGATGAAAGTACCGATGTTGTAATGCGCGTTCACTTCCAGAATGAAGTGGCAATGGATAATCTGAGTGATTTCAAAAAGTGGGGGTCCACGTGGTGGGATATCGGTCGCGGAATTGCTATGGCGCACGATTATACACCTGAAGACATTAGGGTTGTCGGGGCGCAGAAAGGGTCAATAATTATAGAACTGGCAGTTATTGCCGCTATAGCAACGACAACAAGTACAATTATTTTGTCCGCGCTGAAGGTTGCCGATCGAGTTTTAACTATAAGAAAGAAAGCTGAAGAAATAAAATCTCTGCAGCTCAATAACAAAAAGTTAGAAGATGACTTGGAGAAAGAGGCTGAGAAAGAAAAGAATCAAGGCCTAAAAAATATCACCCAGGAGATATCAGTCACTCTAAATATCGATGGGAATGGAGACGGAGAGAAGCTTAAGGTATTGGAGAAGTCAGTTAAGAACCTCATAAACTTTGTAGAAAATGGTGGGGAGGTTGATTTCTATGCTGACGATGAGAATATTTCTGAGGACAACCAGCAGGATATTGAGCAACTCAAGGTTAACTTCGCCGAGATTAAAAAACTGGAGCAGAGAGTTCTGGCGATCGAGCACAAAAATTCATAACTAGTGCATGTTACGGATAAATTTCCGCTGCGCTCCAATTTACCGCAAATGCGAGCGTTAAAAGTCAATTCCACTAGCAGCCATATTTAGAATATATAGTCCTTCCGTAAATCTAATCTCAGCTATTAAAATCCAGTCCAATTTAACTTTGTTCAACATCAATATTTAAAGCTTTCTTGA
>CAJQKX010000601.1 GCA_905479025.1 uncultured Paraglaciecola sp. | reverse complement strand
AAATAATCGGATAAATGGGGTCGAGCGGTCGTGATTGCCATTCAACGACTTTGTCGATGACGGCGTTAGTCACTCTCGATATAAGCGTGGGTGAGATGTCTGCCCCGTACCATTCATCAAAGGCTTGAACGATTTCCCTTGTACTCATGCCTTGAGCATACAGCCAAAGAATTTTCTCATCCATGGACGTAAATCGAGACTGATTTTTTTTGACCAACTTAGGCTCAAAAGAGCCATCACGATCACGTGGTGTGTCGAGGTCAAACTCACCATCTTCCGTTTTTATACGCTTAGAGGTCATGCCATTACGACTATTTTTGACTACTGATTTAGCATGTTTCTCGTAGCCTAAATGCTCATCCATCTCAGCGTTTAATGCAGCTTCAACGGTTATTTTCTTCAGCATTCGACTGAAATCATTCAGGTCTTCTGGGGTTTTAATGCCTTTGGCCGCTTCTTTAGCGAAAGCTTCAAGTTCTTTTCTGTTCATTTGCATCTGCCTATCCTTAACTCTCAATAGAGTAATTTATGATAAGCAGTTACACAAAATTTGTTACAGCCTCAAAAAACAATATCACCAAAAACACAGCAACATATATTAGCAATATCTGTTGCTTTAAAAAACATTTGAACATTATTTTTAACCCTCACTTTACATTTGAAATCTTATGCTGCGACAACCCCATCCGCATGGCAAAATAGTTAATTTGCCTTAATCTAAACATATTTTGCATCTGTTACCAAAATGACTCAAACATATAATGTTAACTGAGATGTTTCACACAAAATTTCGCTTATTGTGGAACTTCTATTGCTTATTTAAATACTTGCGGCTGGCTTTGGCTTATCACCATTTTGTCTTTATAGTTCACTAGTAAACGCCTCTTCTCATATCACATATCAAATTCGTAATGTCCTTAATTGTTATATACATGTGGTTTTATTTTATATCTAGGCTCTAAAAATTTGGCAAGATTTACTAACTCATTAACTGTCATAACATCGTTAAAGACTATCATTTTTTGATACGCCGCCTGCTTGAGTCGACAACAATGAATAGTCAGATGACATCTTGTGTGAGGGATTAATGATGGAGGTAATCAAGTCTGCGTAAGTCATAACCCGAGTGGAGGTGACACCTAAATGCATCGGAGTCTCCAATTCCTTATTAACCGTTTTGTAGTGAAGTTTTTCGATACAGCGACAGGCTAAACATTGATATTTCAAAAATATATTCACACCTGCTAGGGCATTTCCTTGGGGTAAACTAAATCCCTTTGATGAGTCAGGTAACCGATTGCAGCCTATTAAATAAAGGGTCAAAGTAAAGAGTAACTGTAATAATGTAGGCCTCAAATAAGTCTTTCCTAAGTGGTAATGTTTGGTAAGTTAAGACAAATAAGGAACCCCTTTTGATACAGATCAAACTGTATCAGGTAAAAATTCATAAAATTATTCTTTTCGATTATTTTGCGCTGTATTTGTTACGTTAATGGGCGGAAAACACATCATATGACACAATCATATTCGTTAATTTTATCAATGCTGGTAGGCATATTAGTGGTGGCTATATTGATGGCCACATTGGTTTATTTTGACTTGCAGCTTCAGCTTCTTAGGTTTTTCGACTGGCTCCAAACCATTGGTATTTGGGCTGGTGTGTTGTTTATCTTAATCGATATGTTGCTGATGATATGTTTATTACCCAGTATTTTATTTACCCTCGGCGCGGGTTTTTTGTTTGGTGTATTTTGGGGGGGTGTGTGTGTGGTAATAGCCACAACATTAGGTGCAGCCAGCGCCTTTTTAATTTCGCGTCATATTTTCAGCGAGGGAGTGAAAAGTTACTTACGTCATCATAAAAAACTAAAAGTGGTGAATGATGAGTTTGTAGAAGAAGGCTGGAAATTTATTTTGTTAACCCGTTTAGTCCCTTTTTTTCCACTCAAACTCTCAAATTATTTGTTCGGTGCAACTAATTTTAGCTTAAAGGACTTTGTGAAAGGTACGTGTCTGGGGATCATCCCCAACACATTTTTTATTGTTTACCTAGGTTCATTAGCGGCTGATTTATCAATGTTAGCTTCGGGCGACCTGATCCGATCTGAGCATGCTTGGGGGTTTTATGCATTTGCGGTTATCTTCCTGCTGGTGACTGTGACTTATATAACCAAACACGCACAAAAGGCACTGTTACGTTTCGAGGCGCGTTCAGTCAAAGAAGAAAGGCATAACCATGGTGTTTAAATGGATGCCATGGAAATTTATTGTCAGATATATAGCGCGGCGCCACGGATTTCTCGACCCGATTAATCTGTTAAGTCAGTTGCAACGTTTTATCCAGCCCTCTGAGGTGAACGAACCGGTTGAATTGTTGAGAGCAGGAGCTTTGATGCACGCTCGTGGTCTAATTAACAATAGAGTCATCCAGCATAACCTTGACTGGGTTTGGCCCTATTGGATTGAGCGACAGTTTGACCCCAGGGATACCTCTTTTATACCTAGGGCTTTTTCTATCACACACATTAATTTAAGCCATAGAA
>CAJQKX010000600.1 GCA_905479025.1 uncultured Paraglaciecola sp. | reverse complement strand
GCCATTATAGTGAGAAGGATCAAAATCAAAGTTATGGTAGATGAGGGTCGTATTTCGGCTAAATAATTTCACCATATAAGCAGCTAGTACGCCAAATCGATTATAACCAATTACCACACCCGGTTGATTCTCTCTGGTTGCCCTAATAATCCTAATCAAGTAGCGAGAATACCTCAGCGCGGTTCGTAATTTATTGACTAATCTCTGAGCTCCAGACGTTTTTTGGGCTCTCTTATTCGTGCGTTTAATAATATTATGTAAATCGTGTTTGTCACAAAAAAGATCGACAATATGATTTTGGTCAGATAATACTTTTACTGTGGAGCCAACAGCCACATAACCTTCGGGCTCAGCCCAAAGACAAAGAAAAACTCGCACTAACTGTAACTCCCATAGCTATAATAAGTTCATCCTAAAATCCAAGCAAAAAATTTATGACATTGGTGACTTAAGCCATCAATTTTCATATTTTAATTCAAGGTAATTTTGTAACTTTTTACGCCAGAATGCCTTGATCAACTTTTAATTTTTTTTAACATTGTGAAACATTAAACTATTCTAAAAAGAGCCTAAAATTGCTCCTGCACTATCATTATACAACCATAAGAGCCAATGAGAGACTATTAAGGTCTTGAGTTATATTTTTCCAAAAAACATTTCCCCATACAATTCAATATACATAAAGGTCAAATGAAACCACTATTCGACTTTACTTTATCCTTGCAATTGCCAATCAACAATAACCTAAACGTTTAGTGCTTTTATCACAAACGCCTGTGAGAAAATAAGTTTATCTATAGATTGGTTTCTTAATTATCCACGGGCTATTTAATCCAAAAACTCGAACTTCAAGGAATTAGGGACAGCAATCACGTCCACATATTCACCATTGATCTGCAGCGGGTCAATGATTTTAACGAATGATGGCTGCCTACCAAATCTGAACCAATCAGCAGAATGAGAATTAACCTTATAAACAATGTAGTTTTTATCATTCAAAAATTCCCACAAATCTGTGAAGCTCAGACCACTCTCAGCCAATGCACCATGATTAACTTCCAGAATAAAAATAGCCGTATTTATTTTGAATATATTAGATGCGCCTTTCAAGATGTTTAGCTCATGTCCCTCCACATCTATTTTTATCAACCTCACCAACGACTCAGGACAGTGCTTTGCAACGCATGAATCTAAAGTAGTCACTGGAACAGTCACCCGTTCTTCTAGATCTAATCCATGATTTGACTTAGAAGTATTATCTAAACGACTGAGTCCTATTTCTTTGGCAACATTAAAGCTAATTTCACCCTCCACTTCAGATATGGCTGACGGCTCGATAGATACATTAGCCTTATTTAACCACAAATTATGTGCGAGCATCTCTCTCACTCTTGGCTCTGGCTCCACCGCAATTACTAAACCAGCATCACCAACTAAACTAGCAGCATTAATTGACAGATACCCATAGTTTGCTCCGATATCTATATAAACATCACCTTTCCTTAGAAATTTTTCAAGAATGAAGACTGTTTCGTATCCACCATAATGAAAAACATTCGCCCAATGGAATCGAGTACTGTGATCTATTCTCATCTTTAAGCCCTTGTACATTTGATATGTATTCGAGCTGTTTTGTAAAAACTTCCTGAGCCACCATATCAGACGTGGCACCCCTTTTATCTGTATTCGGCAAGTACAAAACTGAATAAGCTTTACCAAAAAATTCCTCATTTTCTTTTTACCAAGAAACTCGTCTAATTGTTTTCATTAATTATTATAGACTCATAGTCTATGAACAAAATTAATATAAAATTCAGCGATGGTAGAGAAGCCCCCATCTAGCAAAAACTTATCCAAACCCGAATGGTGCTCTGGAAAGATTTAGACAGCGATTTAATGACCACTATTTTTTGTATAGTGACTCATTGTCAACTTCTGTTATCACTCTTGACGAAGAGTATTGTAAAGAGCTTATCTCTAGATTCCTTTTTCACAGCAAAGAAAAAGTACGAGAAAACATATACACATGTTAAACCAAATGTATGGATTATAATTTTTTCCCAGCCTACAAGAGTAGTGGAGAGCAAGAGATAAGCCGTAAGAGTAGTAAGAAGAAGACTTGGTAACATGGGTCTAAGTATTTCAACAAAAATCTTGCTAACCGAGTAATCCGTAATCCTAAATGCCTTAAATAGACAATACCAACCATTAGTGCAGCATCGAGCAACCACGGTAGCTCCGATGACGCCCGCCAATCCCCATATTTGTATCCACCAAACAGACAAAGAAACGTTCAAAATACCCTCAATTAAGAGCATTATACCATAACTTTTTTGATGATTAGTTCCCATTAACAGTGAATCTGAGGGGACAATTAAGATATTAACCAACATATAAAGGGCCATCAAATAAAACACCTGATCGCCAACATAATTATCTTCTCCAACCCACTCGATAACAAAGTTAGGGCCTACACTCACTAGTACAAAAAAGATCCAAAGGCCTAAAAAGACCGAAGTTTTGAGCCCAAACGTATATAATATAGATAACTCAACTATGTCTTTGTCCGAAAAGACAGATGCAAAGGATGGCCTCAAAGCTGTTGTGATGGTACTCAAAGTAGTTATCGAAATATCACAAATTTTCATCGCGATCATATACAAGGCAAGGAATTTCACATCTAATATCGCAGATATAATTAGTGCATCCAAGCTCACAACTAATAGTGAGCCGAACCCTAGAATCACCCAATAAATTGAGGGAACAAGCCATGTTTTTATGAGGTTTCTGTCAAACTTCCCTGGAGATAGACTAATATTTGGTATTTTTGTTTTCAAGTAAATAAAGGTGCTCACACCAAAAAGTAAAGCGGTCAAACTATAGACAAAAGCAAGTTCAATTATTCCACCACCTGCAGAAAGAGCTGAATAAATAAATAAAAATTGTAATATTGTACTAGCCAACAGAATCAATTGTACTTTGTGAAGTAAATTCATACCTATCAATGTGGAACTAAATACTGCCATTGGCAATCTTATCAAACAAAAGGCAATTGTTATCATTACCAAACTTGCTACATCCTTCTGTAGATCAGGAGATGGCACCATCACAAAT
>CAJQKX010000599.1 GCA_905479025.1 uncultured Paraglaciecola sp. | reverse complement strand
CATTGCCCAACCAACAGCTTGCATAAACTGAGTTCCTAGGTTGCCAGAAATAGAGAAAAATCCATAATCACGCTCAGAATAGAAAAAAGGTAGTGAGCGACCACCCAACTTGTCTTTTGAATTAGAGTAAATTTGGTTAATCATATCGACCATAGGAAAATCTTGGGCAATTAATAAGCCCTGTTGTCGATAACTCGGAAAACACATATCTCCTTGAGATAACGCCATACGTTGTGCACAAGCTACCGCCTCCTCACCTCGACACTGTACATAAATAGAGGTTTTTCCTTGACGCTGCGACATGAACATACGTTCGTCAAAAAGTCGCGTTTTTAACATCACGGTTAAGCCTTTTAATAAAAAATAATCATCAACTTCTGGAACCCACTCGCCAATGGCAACACCGTTATCATCCAGCACTCTGACCATGTCATAAGCAAGTTCGCGAATACTTGCAGGGGCGCAATCTATATCAGGTTTAGGAACAGTTCCTGCTGCTGGTACGCTGATATGACTAAAATCGGGTTTATCGCCCGGTCTAGAAGAAGGTTCAGGCACGTGTAAACTCAAAGGTGCTTCATTATTCATGTTCGTGTTTTTTCCAAAGCAAAGCGCTCCATTTCCAATTTATTGAAACTAAATGAAGCGAGAAAATTCTAAGAGAAATATACTATGGGAAACGGTAGTGAGTCATACCAAATAATCACAAAATTGAACGGTAAATTGGTGGATAACATCAATTTATGCGTATACATTGGCTATATAATTCAATATCACTCAAAAAATCAGGACTAACTGACATGCTAAATTTCATTATAGACAAAACTGACATAGAAATATTAAAAGCATTACAGCATGATGCAGGCATTTCAAATATAGAACTTGCAGACAAAGTTTCGCTGTCTCCATCCCCTTGTTCACGACGAGTTAAACTTTTAGAAGAAGCTGGTTTTTTTAGAGGTAAAGTCACCTTGTTAAATCCAAAATCCGTTGGACTACCTGTTAATGTATTTATGCAAATCACACTAATTCGCCAGAAAAAAAGCCACTTAGAAGTTTTCGAAGAAGAAATTAGTCAATGGCCAGAAGTAATGGAGTGCTATTTAATGACAGGCGATTTTGATTATCTCATTCGAGTTGCAGTACCTGATTTAATCAGCTATCAAGTTTTTTTAGATAAGGTGACTGAAATGGATGGGATCAGTCATATTAAAAGTAGCTTTTCACTAAAGCAAATTTGCTATAAAACTGAATTACCATTGGGGCATTTAAAAGTTCTTATACGTTAACTGTAGTAGCTCAGACTTGATCTGCCAGTTACCCATTTTTCAAATGGTGTCGTCAGTTTAGATTTGAGCTAAATTCTTTTCTGCCCAAACCGATTTTCCATCAAGTAATGTTTCCAGCGGTGTTCGTCCGCAACAGAATTTTTTAGGGGATAGTTTAAATGAAGTAACAGGGACTGCTGCTTTAGGATCATCCGTTGGGCCACCCCAAATATTTAATGCACCGTTTGACCATTTTTTGTAGGTAACCTGAATTCGGGATAAGCCGCGCCTCTCAACATCGCTCTTTTTGCGCCTACCTTCGTTGAGCTTACTAGCAATAGCCCGCTATTACGTACGTAAGCCCGCCTTGATATCCACAAAAATTTCGATGTTGATAATGCTGTTGAGTGTGTAGATTAAGGAAAATTAGCTTAACTATCTGAATTTATGAATAAAAAACTATTTAGACGACACACATTATCCCGAACTCAGGTTAGGTAATTTGTTTACCGTCAGGACTGAGCTTAAGAGCTAAGTATGTTGGATCTGCGAAAAGCTCACTACGAGGAATAAATGAAGCGGATTGAGACTTTTCAACTGAAGTACATCCAGACACCCCCACATTCCCTAGTGCGACGAATAAACAAGCAAAGACCTCTGGCTATACCTTTTTCGCAGTAGCTTGATATTATTAGAGCTAACTTTTGAACATATTGTCAAACCTACTCTGCTTTTTCTCAATATATTGAATAAAACAGAGGGGCTGCAAGTAGTACCAAACTTACTTGTTTTTATAAACAACGCCTTCCTTCATCACAAAATCAATATCCATAAGCTCCGTGATATCTTTTGTTGGATCACCATGAACAGCGACAATATCTGCAAACTTTCCTGCTTCGATAGAACCCAAAACGTCCGATTTACCAAGATTATCAGCACCATATATTGTGGCCGTTTTAATCGCTTCAGTTGGGCTTAAGCCTGCTTGCACTAATAGTCCAAACTCTGTTGCATTAAGGCCGTGTTTAGATACATAACTATCGGTACCAAACGCAATTTTAATGCCTTTTTTATAGACAAGGCTTAACGTATCTATCATTTGAGGCCCCACTTCTTTGGCTTTATCTCTAACCGATTGTACAAAAAATGAATTTTCATCTGCTGCAATATCTGACACGGTAGCGCCCGCTAGTAATGTGGGTATAAAGTAAGCCCCTGTTTTCTTAAATAAATCTAATGATTCTTTATCAGAAAAGGTACCGTGTTCAATAGAATCAACTCCAGCACGTAACGCTGCATTAATACCGTCTGCATTATGCGCATGTGCGGTAACCTTTCTTCCTAACTGGTGAGCGGTATCTATAATTGCTTTCACTTCATCATTAAAAAATTGTTGCCCAGTTCCGGCTGCTGTTTCAGATAACACGCCTCCTGTAGCGACAAACTTTATGTGATCGGCTCCACGTCTAACTTGATCACGTACTGCACGACGACAATCAGCAACACCATCACAAGCGCCAGTATGATTAACAACTGCAAACACTTCATCTCTATAACCATGACGTTGCCCGTGCCCACCAGTAGGTGAAATAACGTCACCCGCGGCATAAATTCTAGGACCGGGGACATAATTTTTTTGAATAGCATCACGTAATGCAAAAACTGAATCTCCACCTCGGCCACCAAGATCACGAACGGTAGTAAAACCTGAATTCAAAGTTATTTTTGCATTTCTTGCGCCAAATAATGCGGTATCAGGATCAGAAAATTCAACCCTGCGGATTTTACTTTTACTACCAAGCTCATCTGTAATATGTACATGTCCGTCAATCAATCCTGGTAATACAAAACTATTTTTTAAATCATGAATTTTGACCGTATCATTTGACGCTTTTTTTAAGGATTTAGCGGTTATATAGCCCGACTTAACATTAACAATCTTTCCATCACGGATAACAATACTTTGTTTGTTCTTGATGTTATCACCGGGAACAGACATTAACTTCCCCGCATGCACAATGACTAAATCAGCAGCATTACTCATCAATGGAGTGAACGCCAATACACAACCTACTAATCTACTTAAACCTTTCATGATATCTCCTAATAATTTTTAATAAATTAACCCAGCCAAGGATTATTCATTAAATGTTGTTTTTCGAATGACTTGATTGCTTCGGTACGTTGCAATGTGCTGCCTATCGCATCTAGCCCTTGCATTAATGCTTCTTTTCGCATTGGGTCTAGCTCAAAATTTATTTCATTCTTTGCTGTTAACTTAATTTTTTGACGCAATAAATCAATCTCTATTTCTTGTATTTCACCAGAGGCGACATGTTCTCCAAATTGAGTCATTAATTTCTCATCTAACTCAATAACCAACAAACCATTACGCTGACAGTTATCATAAAATATGCCGGCAAAAGTCGTACCGATTAAGGCACGTACCCCGAGTTGTTTAAGACCCCAAACCGCATGTTCTCGGCTTGAACCACAGCCAAAATTAGCGCCAACAGCTAAAAATCTTGCACCTATCCACTGAGGTTTATTCAATACAAATTCTGGATTAGGCTCACCAGAAAGCAGAAAGCGCTGATCGAAAAAAACACCTTTATCGAGCCCATTACGGTCAATACCTTTTAAAAATTGTTTCGGCATAATCACATCGGTATCGATGTTAGCTGTCATAAACGGGGCTATTTTTCCTATTTCAATTGTAAAAGCGTCCATCAATTTATCTCCCAATCACGTACATCACATAAATGACCTTTAATTGCGGCAGCTGCAACCATGGCAGGGCTCATTAAATGTGTACGCACACCTGCCCCTTGACGACCTTCAAAATTTCGATTTGTACTCGATGCACAGCGATCACCAGGGTTTAACACATCATCATTCATGGCTAAACACATAGAGCAACCAGATTGCCGCCACTCAAAACCAGCATTGATAAAAATATCCGCTAAACCTTCTTCTTGTGCTTGAGCTCGAACCTTTGATGAGCCCGGAA
>CAJQKX010000598.1 GCA_905479025.1 uncultured Paraglaciecola sp. | reverse complement strand
AATCGCCAATTTTTGAGATCTTTTGAATGATGAATTTGCACACCCGGATACCATTCGAATGTTGAAGTAGCAATATAAAAGTCATCGCCAACTCGCACAATACTAGGATCAGGATTGAACCCAGGTAAAATAGGATTGGTAATTAGAGAATGTGTCATAAAGAGTCCTTAAATCCTTTTACTAATTTAAATTGATAGAGAAATAACAACACAATTATCCCTGCTGCTACTAAGCTAATGGCAAAGATTAATAAAATACCAAATATGGCCTATTCGGTTTGGGTTTCATTTGGCTGATAGCCATAACCCGAAAGCATCCACTCCCCCGCGGCACCAACTATTGCAATGCTAAATTTTAGAGCCTGTAAATGCCACAAAAAGCTCATTGACATAGCACCGCGACCTCAACGTTTTACACCGTAATACACAGTATCAGGCACAGTAGAGAAGAGTAGTTGCATAAAAAGCAAATAACGTGCTCTGATGTCACCAAAATAGTCGTACATACTCCTTTTATACTGGTGGCTTTAGGTATATTCGATATCCCAACCGCAGCATGTGAACGCTCCTAATCAGCGCGCCTTCTTTGGATTAACAACACTAAACCTAGACTTAACAGTCCTAACAATGACGGTTCTGAAACCTCAATCGTCGAATATATAAAATTGGGGACAAACCTGCCCGAATTCGATTCTAGTGTTGGAAATTCAAAGGAAATGTTTTCCGAACCGCGTACGCCATTCCCAAAGGTGATATCACCTGTCGTGCTTACAGTGCTAGGGCTCCAGATGTAGGTATCATCATTTAGTGAGATCGTCGAACCGATGGTGTAAGAGCTTCCTGCATTTAGCATAATTGCTGCAATAGTTTCATAGCGCCAGCCATCGATTAGAGTACTTGAGGTGCCAGCCTGAACTATTACATCCGATAACAAGGTGCCATTACTGTCCCACAATCCAATTTGGTGAGCAGCTGAAAGTCCGATTAGGCCTTGATCCCAAAATCCAAGGCTAGATACCGACATGTCACTATTAACGAAAAGATTCCAACCGACGAGTCGCGGCAAATCAGTACCACTACTGATACTTTCATTTCCACCGCTAAAGGAAGTCACTGCCAAAATCATAGTCGCACTCACAATTGAGCTAGTTAAGGTAAGTCCAACAAACATCAAACTTATAATTATCTTTCTCATTACATTACTTTTAAATTTATGGTTAATTACAAACAATTGTATAAAAGATAACGCACATATCGCGCCATTAATAATACCTCACTGATTAATAACTAGGTTACAAAAAGACATAATACCAGCGCAATCTTCAAAGTCGTCATAAGATTCTAACCCTGAACCCGCTGATATTGCCGATGCGCTGACTCCAGTTGCTGGCTCCGCATCCGGTAAATACCCTACCAATAGCGTCGCGTTTGCGCTGCCACATAAAAAGATTAATACTGCGAATGAACCTAATAATCGTTTAATCATTTTAATTTTCTTCCTATTGCGTTTTTTATCAGCGAAATGCCAATATTAAACTTAGTAATTACCTTGGCATAATCTATGCTGCTCTATATATGGCAAAGATTCAGAGGCTATGCGTTAGGAAAAATAATTGAATATGTAAAAAACCTGACAAACGAAATCCAATAAATCTGGGGTCAGGGTCTGACGTATCCCCACGAAATTTAAAATAATTTGGAAAAAATCAAGGGGTCACAGCACTTGAAAAGGCGTCGATTGATAGTCCGCTAACGCAGTCTGACCTTGCTATATTACACCGCCTAGTCGTATGTCCGGTGATCAAAGGAGCCAGATGGTGCATGAAATATAACCTCAAGTTTATATTCCAATATTTGAAACAACGCGAAAATACTGATCGTCAGCTTACATTGGTAAATGCTAAAACGTGTAAAAAATCCTGACAGTCTGTTGATCGCTCATTACCGTCAGTCAAGCTTGATTAATCGCATGATGATTTTTAGCTCAATATAGTCTGATAGTTCGAATTCTCTTACGTCCGCTTTAGGTCGTTAGTTGTCCTTTTGGGCTGCGAGCGATACTGACAATTTATCGCGAAAATCGGTTTAACTGTAGTGATTCCGAATGACGGGTATTGGCACAATTCGCCAATTGCGCAGAAAGCCGTAACCGTCTCCTGTAAAAGTAATGACAACTTACCAAGGAGCCAAACCCAACGCTTCACACAATATGTAAAACACCGTTTAGCTCATAAAAAATTTGTCCTTGGCGAAAGGGCTTTTGGCAGGTACTGATGGCATTGAGCAAAAAGTCTTATAAGCTTGTTACATTATCTCTATATAACAGGTCAAAACTGCCGTTTATTAGACTGCATTCAACTTATTTCACACTCCAATAGTGAAATATGTGCTGACCAGCTCGTGGCCATAGATTAAACTAGAGTTGTATAATTAAAGCACTACGTTTTAGTGCGTATTGACCCAATGAGTAAGTCTGTCTGAGCCATGCCAAATACCTTCGAAGCCAAAAGCAGTAACAACCAACTTCATGACATCAATGAAGCGTTAGGTAGCGGTCAAACTGAGCTAGTCAAAGAGATGTTGTATCAGCTGCAACCCGGTGATCTTGCTTTACTTTTAGAATCGAGCCGCAGCCGCAATCGCTTGGATATTTGGCAACTCATTCCCCCTGATCTCTACAGTGACGTGCTCGAAGAACTGTCTGATGATGTACGTAATGGCATTATCAGAAAAATGCTCCCAGAAAAAGTAGCCGATGTCCTAGAAGAGATGGACACCGATAACCTCGTTGATACCTTGCGTGGCTTACCGCAGGAAGTAGCGCAAGATTTATTGGCTGCCATGGATGAACAAGACCGTTCCCGCGCCGAGCTTGGATTATCTTACGGTGAAGAAACAGCCGGTTTTATTATGAACACCGATGCTATTAGGCTTCGCCCGGGCATTAATGTGGATGTGATCTTGCGATATTTGCGCTTGAAAGGCGATATACCGGAACACACAGATACCTTATATGTGGTTGATCGCGACGATAAATTAATGGGCGGTGTAGCGTTGACTCGGTTGATAACTGCCGCTGCTAACACATCAATAGAATCGTTAATTAAGGACTCTGAAGCTATACCAGCCAATATGATGGATAACGAGGTAGCCAGTTTATTTGAGCGATATAATTGGTTATCAGCACCCGTTGTAAATGAAAACAACAAATTGTTAGGACGTATCACTATTGATGATGTGGTCGATATCATTCGTGAAGACGCAGAACACTCAATGATGAGCATGGCCGGTTTAGATGATGAAGAAGATACCTTCGCGCCAGTCGTAAAAAGCACCCAGCGCCGTTCAATTTGGTTAGGTGTCAACTTGCTTACCGCTTTAATGGCAGCTGCCGTGAGTGACTTATTTGAAGCCACTTTAAGCCAACTGGCGGTGTTGGCAATACTCAACACTATCGTACCTAGCATGGGTGGGGTAGCAGGTAATCAAACGCTTACCTTAGTGATCCGTGGCATGGCGCTGGGGCATGTGAATTCGGCTAACGCGAGATGGTTAATTAGCAAAGAATTAGCCATAGGTTTTTTAAATGGGGTGATATGGTCTGTGCTAATTGCATCAGTGATTGCCATCTGGAAACAAGACTTAATGTTAGGCGCAGTCATTGCCTTTGCTATGCTGATCAATATGATCGCCGCCGGATTAGCAGGGGCAAGCTTACCCATCATCATGAAAAAATTAAAAATAGATCCTGCTTTAGCCGGTAGCGTCATTTTAACCACTATCACTGATGTAGTAGGTATATTCGCATTTTTAGGCTCTGCTACTTGGCTGTTAATCTAAACTTAAGCTTTTCTCGTAAAATGGTATTAACACTTTTAGCCTTGTTCACCATTGCGGTTCAATCTGCATGGTGTCGTTTTGTATTTCATAAAGAGCAGCTTATTTTTACAGATTTCACATCTATTCGATTGCTAGGTGTGATATTTATCTTGGTATTCATAAGTACCATCAAGGACAAATTAGCCATAGATAACATCAATCAATATGGTAAACACGCTGGCGCCTTATCTTTGTTTGTTTGTTTATGAAAGGCTTTTTAATCCCTCTATCACTCTTAGCTATGCAACAGGAGCACTAATATCATTTGCAGCAGTGCCGTTTAAGGCACGATTAATTGGTTGCTAAGTAAAATTAATGCCTAGATATACCAACAGCTAATTGTCACTTTATCAACATCTAGATGCTAAAATGCGATGAAAATAGTGCTAGTTCTGTTTGATATTAGGAATACACATTAAAAAACTGAAAACGCAAGTCACTGCTTTGGCTGCGCTTTCATATTTCAAAAATCAGATCTCACCCGCACCATCACTAGCACTACAAATATAAATTGTCTCTTTGTAACCAGTTTCGACCTCGTAACGCTCAGCCATCAACAATTTTGCCCCATCAACCATATCATGGGGCATAAGAGCCACCAAACAGCCGCCAAAGCCACCACCAGTCATACGTACACCCCCTTTATCGCCAAGATATTCAGTTAATATTTTTACAGCAAAGTCGATGGGAGGTACGGTGATTTCAAAATCGTCACGCATGGAGATATGTGACTTGGCCATTAATTGTGATAATTGAGTTACGTCATTGTTTCTAAGCGCTTTTGCAGCTAAAACAGTACGTTCACTGTCGGATACAACATGATGAGCTCGTCGGTACACCACATCAGGTAGCTTAATTTTGCTATTTTGTAACTCAATCAAGCTAATATCACGTAAGGCTTTTAACCCCAGCGTATGAGCTGCCTCTTCACATTGCAAACGGCGGGTATTGTATTCGCTGTCGACTAAACCACGTTTTACATTGGAATTGATGATCATCACCGCCAAGTTTTCCGGCATAGATATCAGTTCTGTTTGCAAAGAACGACAATCCAATAACAAGGCATTGAATTTAGAGCCACAGGCACTGACCATCTGATCCATGATCCCACATTGACAACCTACAAATTGATTTTCAGCTTCTTGGCCGTTTAACGCCACCTCTGCTTTTGTTAGTAATAAATTGTATAAACCACGGAAGGTTTCACCTATTACCACCTCCAAAGAAGCAGACGAGCTTAGCCCAGCACCTTGCGGCACATTGCCGGTTATTGCTAAATTGGCACCTTTAAATATATGCCCTCTACGTTGTAGGTGCTTGATAACACCACGCACATAATTACTCCACATTTGTGTAGAGTGGACTTCGATATCACAGTCTAATGAAAACTCATCTTGTTCATTACTGTAATCAACAGCCACAACACTGACGGTCATATCATCTCTAGGTGTCACTGCAACTAACGTTTGATAATCAATAGCACAAGGCAGCACAAAACCATCGTTGTAGTCTGTGTGTTCACCTATCAGATTAACCCTGCCAGGTGCCTGAAAATGACGTACGGGCGCGGCTCCAAATGTCTGAATAAATACCGAATCAAGTTCAGTTAACATACTTTGAGAGATGTTAGACTCAATTTTTGACGCATTGTTAGACATAAAACTAGGCTCCAGTTGATTCGTTGTAATGAACATCACTGAGCGCCTGTAAACGCTGTGCCGCTTGTTCTGGTGTTAAATCTCGTTGTGGCTCTGCCATCATTTCATAACCCACCATAAATTTACGCACCGTGGCTGAACGCAACAAAGGCGGATAGAAGTGAGCATGGACTTGCCAATGTTCTGTCGACTCTAGATTATTGGGTGCACCATGCCAGCCCATTGAATAAGGGAAAGAGCATTGAAACAAATTATCATAGCGACTTGTAAGTTTTTTGATAGCAATAGCCAAATCGGTTTTGTGCATGGCATTAACATCGGTGAGTCTGGCACAAGCAAACTTAGGTATAAGCAAGGTTTCAAACGGCCAAGAGGCCCAATATGGCACTACCGCTATCCAATGTTCGGTTTCCACAACGGTGCGAGCACCATCTGCTGATTCTCTTTTTGCATAATCTTGCAATAGCGAACTAGCATGTTTTTCAAAATACGTCTTTTGGCTCGCCTCAGCTTTCGCTACTTCACTGGGAATAAAGTCGTTCGCCCATACCTGCCCATGGGGATGAGGGTTAGAACAGCCCATGGCTGCCCCTTTGTTTTCGAATACTTGTACCCAAACATAATCTTTTGATAGATCGGCCACTTGCTCTTGCCAAGTATCAATTACCCCTTCCAAAGCGGGTAAAGATAATTCGGGTAACGTTTTGTTGTGCTCGGGAGAAAAGCAAATAACGCGACTAGTGCCTCTGGCCGCTTGCAAAGTAAATAGGTCGTCATTCGATTGTTTTGCTGCAGGGGTATCTTGCATCAATGCTGCGAAATCATTCGTAAATACAAATGTCCCAGCATACTCTGGGTTAATTTCACCATTAATACGGGTATTACCCGAACAAAGATAACATTCTGGGTCGTGTGATGCAGTATAAGCAATCTGTAGCTTTTCCACTTGACCTTGCCAAGGACGTTTCGCTCTATGGGGTGAGACTAAGACCCAATCTCCGGTTAAAGGATTGCGACGACGATGTGAATGATCAACGGGATCAAATTTTGACATAACTTATATAACCTATTTGTGCTGCCATTAATTTAAATGGCGAATAACCAATATGTTACATCTAAAAACAAGCTAGCCAACAAAAACCGTATCATAATATTTGATGAATTAACTATTGTTTAGGTAGAGGCCAGTTAGGCCCCTCTAATCGTCTATGTCTTGCTGACCCAACCAGTTAATTAATTTTTGCATATCTTGGTTAGCGGCCTGATTTAATTGTTCTACCCAATCATGCACATTTTGCCACCATGCTGGATGATCACCTTGTTGGATTTCGTTAGCAATTTTTTGAACTCGGGTTAAGCCTACTGAGCTCGCCGCTCCTTTTATTTTGTGTGCTTGGGAGCAGACTTCGTCTTTTTCATTGGCACTTAAATTCAGCTGCAAAATTTCCAAATATTCAGGCATCTTTTCCTGAAAAACGTTAACACTGGTGCACACCATATCGTGGCCTATGGTATCCACCAGCATTTGTAACAGTTCTATATCGAGAACAGTGTTTAGCATGTCTTTTTTAGGCTCTGCAGAAGGTTGGTGGGGCACCCTTGGTTGCTCACAAAACAAACTGTTAAACACTTCAATAATACGACTCTTTTTGACCGGCTTCGAGATGACTTCATCCATTCCGTTATCAAGATACTCTTGACGAGTTTTAATCACATTTGCGGTCAACGCCACAATACTGGTTTGCTCTACCAACGATTCTTCATGCAAAACATTTGCTACATCAAAACCATTCATATCAGGTAATTGAATATCCAGTAAAATCAAGTCATATTGTTTTTCACGTGCCATAGTAATGGCCTCATTACCTGTAATAGCAACGTCAACATATTGTCCAAGCTTTTCCAACAACGCTTTGGCGACCATCACATTTAACTCAATATCTTCTACCAATAATATTTGTAAACCTGTGACTTTAAGTGTTTCAACTTGAATAGGCTTTTTACTTATACCAAGGGGCAAGTCAACAGTAAAACAGGTACCTTCACCTATCACACTGCTGACACTAATTTCACCATTCATCAAAGACACCATTTGTTGGCAAATAGCAAGACCAATGCCAGTTCCTGTTGCACTTTGATGTTCGGGTAAGTCAACTTGATAATACATAGCAAAAATCTTATCTAGGTCCTCTTGAGGTATGCCTACACCCGTATCACATACCTTAAATGTGACCATAGATGTTTCAGCATCAATCTTTTCAGCTTTCACTTCTAATGAGACTGTACCTTTTTGTGTAAACTTGACCGCGTTAAACAATAAATTCCACAAAATTTGTCTTAAGCGAGTACCGTCTACCTCAACTAAAGCGGGTAAGGGATCCTTTACGTGTGCAGCAAAAGTAAGATCCTTATCATCAGCTAACAGCTCAATAATACTGCCAAGCTCTTGGGTAAAATCTTTTATGGATAATGTTTTCAGGGATAATTCAAGCCTGTCTCTGTCTAGCCTGTCTAAATCAATAATATCGTTAAATATATTACCTAAGGTAATGCCACTCGCGTAAATCGTACTGACCCAAGCAAACTGCTCGCTAGTCAGATCAGTATCACGCAACATTCTGCTTAAGCCGACAATACCATTTAGTGGTGTACGCAGCTCATGACTAATAGTAGCAATAAAAGCAGTTTTGTCTTTACTGGCCTTAGCCAAAGCATCCTCTGCCTGTTTACGCTCAGTGATATCTCGTCCGAAAGCAAGTAGTCCAAGACGGGTGCCGTCTGCGCTAAAAAATGGCACCTTACGCATTTCAAAGTAGCGGCTGGGACCATCGGAAAAGCGCAACCATAATTCTTCAGTAATGCTAAGGTTTTTTTCGAGCACGTCTTGATCACTAGCAACCACTTGTCGGGCGAGCTCTTCGCCATAAACTTGGTGAGGCGTTAAGCCAATCAATTCTTCTTCGGTTTTACCCGTCATTTGTTCAGCAACACGATTGCAGCCAGCAAACTGCCCTTCTTCATTACGGTAATAGATTAAGTCTGGAGACGCATCGATAATCGATCTCAGTAGAGTAGATAACCGTAACGCTTGTTGTTCTTTTTCTGATTTATCAGTGATTTCACGCTCTAAATCGGTGAAAACATTTTCACGCTCTAGCTGAGCATTTTTACGCTGCTCAATTTCATGATTAAGCTGCTTGATATTATTTTGCAAAGTGCGGTTAAGTAACTCATCTTCCTTGCGCAATCGTTCTAACTCAGTCACCGCATCGGCAATACTTTCTCTTGAACGCTCCAGTTGTTTGACTAACTCGCTAAAAACCCACAATACCCAAGGTGCACTGAGTAATGTCAATACAAC
>CAJQKX010000597.1 GCA_905479025.1 uncultured Paraglaciecola sp. | reverse complement strand
AGCACTTGCGCTTAGCAATAAGGACAGCCAGCATTGATGGTCTCTTTAGAGTATTGGCTGATATCGGCCAGTAACCGAGCGGCGGAAAGAGGAAGTTGGCAAACAGATTCGACCGCTATCAACTACCTTAGAAATTGGCAATACACTGTTAAGGGCATTAACTGGGAATACCAAAGAACTGCAGAACAGAGTCATGAATCTTGGACACATGACTACCTCGTGGAGGTGCAAACTCTGATACACCGTCAGAAAAATATGCAAAACCTTTACTCTGATGTTCGCCATTTTTGATTGCCACAAAAGACACTAGATCACCCAAAGGCGATTCATTTCCTGAATAGGAAATTATGGTTTTATTTGTAATTTCAGATGGATAGGTCAACACCACAAAAATATCTTTACCCCTATTATCTATCTCTTCAAATAATTTGACCTCATTATTTACAAGAATTTTTGATAACTGCCGCTCTGCTAGCAATGCCTGCTCTGAAGTATCAAATGAAACCAGGAAATCTCGTGTCATTCTGGGTATAACATCAACAAATTCTATACCCATCTCTTTTAAGAATGATGCATGATTATTCAGGCGATAGTAGAATTTTAACTGGTCATATGGCTTCTGCGAAAGCCCCGTGGCAACAATAACCTCCGTTTTTGGCAGGCTAATAAGATCGGTTAACATATCGTCGTAGACCATAATCATTTCTAAAAAAGGATCATCGTCTTTTCCAATATACCAAGCAGGGTTTTTCAACTCTGACGAGTGAACAAATGGTGAATTAAAAAAGTAATGGTGCTGAATATGCGCACCCGCATTTAAAAACAATGTTGAGAAATTAGGATTTTTTCTTTTAAACAAAGTTTTGTGTATTTCATACAACAACATATCCAAAAACAACGCTTTTCTCCAGGGTTTACGCAGAGTTTTTATGGCATATTAACCATTGGGATATAACGAGTTGGCTGAACAAGCGCAAAAAAAGCCAAGCCCAAGTTAAATATGGTGTTAAAGGTTAACTTTGACTGCGAGTTATCATTTACAGCCTGAACAATCGCGTCGGAGATACTGTTGCTAAAAAAACTTTCATCACAGGGGGTTTTCGTCCAAGGATCAGGTATAAAATATGCTGGGTTTATAAGCTGATTAGACGCATTCATAGGGCTTATAGCCCCTACGGAAAAACCTGCGCTTTCAACTTTCTCAAAAAACTGCCCATCAGATGAATTGACGAAATCACCCAATCTAAACACGTTATGTTCATCGAAGGTTTTTCCGGTATGAACTGATGGCCATTGAATCCAAGGCTCAATATTTTCATATTTAGGCTCAGATTCAGTAGTCACAATGCCTTTTTGGATAAGCTTTTTAAAACCAGGCAGATACTTACCTCTTGCAATGTAAAAGCTAACTGCATCAAAATTTATTTCGTTTAATTCTAAAAGAATGAGATTATTCATAAATAAATAGACCTAAAGCATAATTTTTAATTACTTAGTCATACATACATTTTATAAAAACTGTAACGATACTATCCTTCTAGCCGGACGAAAAAATATAACAATTTAAGAGCAGAATCCTATTGTCCAGCACTGAAATTTTAGGCCAATTTTCATGAGAAGAATATTATTCTGCTGAAATGTTTTTTTGGGGGTCGTAACAATACTTTGACAATGATTATTTAACTACCAAAAGTTTCCTGAGCGAACTCAAACCAACAATATGCCGAATCACAACAGTAATGATATGCACCTATTATCTCGTCACATGCGTTTAGCTGCGGTGAAATAGCGACCACTACTACTATATCTTGGGTATAAGTTGGGCGACCAACTTCGCCATTCCACAATACTAAACTGATCACGCTCTACTCCACGACGCAATATCGTTTTTAGGACTTTATTTTCATACTGACTAGATATCCATACAGTTCAAATGATCCTATGTTTACAACCTGAGATGTGAATTTTCAACTCACCTTTTTAAGCTTAGTTACTCCATAGATACATTGAAGATTATTTTTATCGGCGTCTTTGTAGGGTGCTTCAGACTTTCCATCAAAACACAATCCTTTGAAAAATGGATCAACAAATTACTAAAAGGCCCTTAAATATTGTCTATATGTTTTATTCCTAAAGAATTTATGAGGTACGCCGCTTCTTGGTCTTCTTAAGACTTATCAACCGCGGTTTAGGTACTCGCATTAATAACAACATTAGAGGAAATCTCGAAAATATTGTTCTTTTGGTTCCTTAAAAACAGAAATATCGATGTGCTCACGAAAGGTATATATAACACAATGCCCTTTGGTTTTTAGCTGATTGTTTAGGAATCTACACAGTTGGCCTTTACATCCTAAAACAAGAATTTTATTATTTTAAATTAGCCAATGTCACGGAATTTGAATTTTTTCCAACAACTTTTGATTACTCTCGGGCCAAAGGAATATTTAAAAAAGGATCATGCCACCAAATTATCTCTTTATCTGAAGGATCATAATAATCAGTACAGTTATATTCAAAACCAGCTGTACGTGAAAGAATTACATAACCATGAGAAAAGCAAGGCGGCACCGAGAATTGAGTTTTATTGTTTTCTGAGAGAATTACAGCTTATCATTGACCAAAGGTTGGTGATCCTTGACGTATATCGACTGCCACATCAAAGACCTCACCTCTAACGATACTAACTAGGTTACCCTGAGGTTTGGTTTTTTGAAAGTGCAACCCACGCAATACGCATTTTGATGAACGCGAGAATGAGCAGTATCGTTCAGGAGGTATCGAATAATTGCAGACTCGCTAAATTCCATCCCTCCAGTAACCAGAATTTTCATAGCTTAACGCTAATTTGTATCCTAAATAGAATGATCATAAATATTTGCCTGATTTATGTATTCCTTTCAGAAAGTAGAGAAAAATACTCATTGCGAACGACTTCCCAGGTATATCTTTTGCTTGCTATCTTTTTGATCTCATGGCCCCGATTAACATCTGATTTCGGGCCTCTTTTGAGTAACCGTCCCAATTCTTCTGCGTTACTGAAAAATTGCCCCTGATTTTCTAGCGTAGCGATATTGTAACTACAGTTATAGGCATAAATTGGCTTTCCAAAATGCATCATTTCAACCAATGCGGGGTTGGTCCCACCAACCGAGTGCCCGTGAATATAGACATGGCACTTTGATCTCAATTTGTATAATAAACTAAGATCAAAAATAGGATCTAAAAGCTCTATATTCGGGAACTTGGAATACTGCTCTTTGAGCTTCAATCCATAGCGACTGTCATTCCAGTTACCCACAAATGTAAGCCGCTTTTGGGACAGAGAGAAAGCCCCTAGAATCATCATCACATTATTTTCTGGAACTATGCGACATAGCGAAAAAGCGTTAAAGGTCTCTGATTGCGGAGCCGAATCGGCATTACCGGCTAGGGCCTGATCTCCACCATAAGCAATTTCAACGGGAACAAAGCCATACGTCGTCTCCACATACTCAACCAATGCTGCGTTATCAGCGATAACTACATGAGAAAACTTGCAACTTAGATATTCCGATAATTTAAGAAATTTTCGCGTCAAGAAAGACCACTTCGCTCTCTTCCACTCTAGACCATCAATATTTGTAATAATACGTATTCTGGGGAAAAATAAACGTATTAACGGCAATACGGCTCCACCAGAGACACCTAAAAGCAGGAGTTGATCATGGCGTGATACTCCAGCATGAAACATAGAAAAGGTAGTATGAAAAACCTTTGTCAATCCTTTTGAATTCAACGGAACATACACCAAGTGCGTATCTTTATAGCGCTTGATCTTTTCATTAAAATAGGAGCTAGAGCAATAGACAGTAGTTATTGGTGAGCCATCTCCTATTAAATTTTCTGCGAGAGTTTCAAATCCGCCATAGCCCTTTGAGACTCCGATAATGCCAATTATCGCTACTTTCATTCGTGAACCTATCTAGTTAAGTACCAGTACCAATTTCATCTCTTCACAATGATCAACCAAGCTGTTTTTCGATAAACTTTTTAACCGATCTAGAAGGATTCGTCCCAACTAAGGAACAATAACTGCTAGCATCAAGTACCATGCTATCGAGAGTATTTACTGCTGACACATTTATGACACTGACTGAGGCATGACACTTTAGGATCTGAACAATCTCTGACAGACTATAAGACACAGGCTCTGATAGATTAAACGTCCCTACCACAGAAGATTTTGCATTATTCAATATCGCTTCACATAGATCTTCGACATGGAGGAAGCTACGCCGTTGTCCTCCCGTTCCATGGAGCGTAAGAGAACCAGTTTCCTTAATGGATCTAATGAATCTAGCAATTACACCGATTTGATTGCCGGGTCCATACAGAGAAGGTAGCCTAAAAATAGTTAACTGCCTGAGAGGGTCAGACATGTAGAAATCGAAGGCCTCCTCTCCCCATTTTTTCGCCATCCCGTAAATAGTATTGGGAGTCAATACCGTAGATTCAGCTATAGGTTCAGAGCCACTATCTCCGTAGACAGCGCCGGTCGATGTCAATATGACCTTCAAATTTGGATTCTCTGAGGCTACTTTTGCGATAACCAGTGAGACCAACGTATTTTTTTGAATTATCTCGGAATTAGAGCCAAAGAAGGTGCCAACCAGATGAACTAAAACGTCTGATCCTGAGATACTTTCAGTTAACCTCGTAACAACAGTATTATCTAAAAGATCGCCCTCCACAGTAAGCACATCAATCCCTTGGAATCTCGCCATTGCAACAAGATTCTTACCAACAAAACCTTTGTGGCCCGTAACTATTAATCGCCCATCAAACATGATTCATCCTTTAAAAGAGTTACTAATTGATCAACCGACAACTGATCTGCATTTCTAGAGGTAAATTCCAAGGTACTAATACTATTCAATGATCCATAATCATCGTTTGTTATTGCAGCAGTATTTTGGGGAAGTATTACGTAGTGTTTGTCATCTATAACTTTAGTAGAGGGACTCTCGTTTTTTGACACTAAGACTTCGTCCAACTTTTCTCCAGGGCGACTCCCTATAATCTTGGAAGATGTTTTATCATTGCCAAATAAACGAATCATAGCTTTAGCAATATTTTCAACAGAAGTTGCCGGCATCCTCATTACAAAGATCTCGCCTCCAACAGAACGTTGAACGGCTTCGAAGACGAGTCCAATAGCATCTTTGGTACTCATGAGATATCTTGTCATGCTCGCGTCAGTGAGTGTAATTTCATTATGTTCTAAAATTTGTTTCTTAAATAGTGGAATCACACTCCCGTTAGTGCCGATAACATTACCACCGCGAATACATACAAACTTGGTGTCACCTGGATAATTGAAACTTGCATTGACAATCATTTTTTCTGCGCAAGCCTTGGTAACGCCATAATGATTAAAGGGATCGACTGCTTTGTCAGTTGAGATATCAATCACCTTGCTAACTCGGTTTGCTATTGCACATTCAATAACATTTTGGGTTCCATATATGTTGGTTAATACAGCTTCCCAGGTGTTTTCCTCACATACCGGAACATGTTTTAGAGCAGCGAGATGAAAAACATAATCCGCACCAACCATTGAAAAGTTTAGTATGTTTTTGTCACGAATATCACCAATGATAAATTTCAAATTAGTATAGCTGGAAAATTCCGCTTTCATACCTACCTGTTTATGCTCACCTCGAGAATAAACCCTAATTTCTTTTGGGCTATAATCTCGAAGTAACTGCCCAATCAATTCGTGACCCCATGATCCTGTACCACCTGTCACTAATATAACTTTATTATCAAACATCTGTAGGTCCCTCCAATAATCTATTATAAATTCCAAAAATTACATCTCCCTTAGCATCCCAACTAAGGTTGCCATCAAAATATTCCAACGCGCCTTTTGACAAGCACATAAACTCATCCAAATCGGTATAAAGACTAGTTAAATGCATAGAAAAATGAGCCTCAACGGAATCTATAGGGCCGTAACTAACCTTAAGTGAGCAAGATTCATCAACAGCTTCACCGGCTCCGAAATTGTCAAAACAAACCATGGGTAACCCGTAAGAAAGAGCCTCCGCAACAACTGCACCTGCACCCTCATGAGAACAATTCAAAAAACAGTCCATATTCGCATAAAAATCACCAACATTAGAATGCGGAATCCATGATACGAACTCTATCGCTGACCTAGATGGTAATGACCGAGACAAAGCCTCTAATTTGGGGCGCTTCCCACCATCCCCCAAAATAAAAAGTTTAACATTACCTCTCTCACTCACCTCCAATTGTTCGAAAAACCGATTAAAACTTTTAATCGCTATATCAACCGACTTTATCGCTACATGTCTACCAACAACCGCAATATGGAAATTTTTTCTCGAGCGAGTTACTAGATCGCCCGAGGGATGCGACGCAGCAATCGTAGTCAATTTATGGAATTTATTACTAGCTATACCCAGCCGCTGTTGCACAGAGCTATTCGCACCAATTATGATTGTCGCCCTGGCGCGGGCCAATGCATGAAGGGGGTCAAGAGCCCAAGCAGTTCTTTTTCCAAGCCATTTCACCCTATCTAAAAGCCAGTCAACTTTAGTTATATACTCTCGTGAAATTGGTTCGTTATGGTTTATTGGGCCCCAAACCGTAGGACGTCCAAGTAACCATAAAAAGGTCGGGACAC
>CAJQKX010000596.1 GCA_905479025.1 uncultured Paraglaciecola sp. | reverse complement strand
TGTATCAGCCAATTGTGCAGCAAGACAATATGTTCCCCCTGTCTTATCCAGCGACGGCTAAAACCTTGATGGCCAAATACAGCCTGCTCGATATAGAAGACTACCAGCAACGCAAAGCGTTGCAATTCAATCAAACCATCAAGGGTATTATTTATCCAGCAGAGTCAGTTTATTGCTCAGTAGATAACAGCAAAAAAGTTTTGCTGTTATCACTAGTAGAAGGAGAATTGCCAGTTTCCAAATCAGGCCTGTCTAACTTTGAGCATCACTACCTGCTGGAATCCTCTATAGACAATGGCATCACAACTGTTTTATACGGCTTGCCTGAGTTGTATCACTCAGCTTTGAAAAGTTACTCGCCACTATTATTACAATTACCCAACTCAATGGGGTTAAACGTAGCGTTGTATCTCAATAATACTAGCTATCAACAGCTGGCAAGTTATCAACAAGGTTGGCGAAAATTTAAACAAGGCGTGTTCGATGCCACGAGCAATTTATCCATTGGTTTTGTCGAAGCAGCGCAATTGGATGAAATATTAACAGAAAAGGTCTTAACGCAATATCAAGTTATAGTCACAAACCTGGTTGCTCAGCACGCTTTTAAAAATACATTGTTGAGCAACATCACCATTAATAAATCGATGTCTAGCTTAGAAGATATTGCACCAACAGCATTAAATTTATTGGGCTGTGCAGCACAGCCTAAAGCCTACAGTACTGGGAGTTCACTCACCCAGAAAGGTAACCTCAACTATATTGTCAGCACAAAAGGCAGTAAAGTGATGTTATTAACCAACAAGCAACGGATCGAAATCATGAAAAATGGCAATGTGCGTGTGTTTGATTTAAACACACGCGACGAAGTCTTTAGTCAGGTTGACCTTAATATTCTTAGCCAAGGAATGAAACATCTCAGTCGCTTTTCGGCAAAACGCTCAATTCGCCCCTTATAAATAAAATATCTTTAACGACAATATTATCGCTAAATAAAACGCTTGTTATCCCTACTGTACAAAATATAAGCGTTTAGCGCAGAGGACTGTTCGAAAAGCCAGACAAAACATCCCCTATCACGTAACCAGTTAGCATCAATTCGTTTGCAAGAAGTGTAATAATCATATGACCATGATTGATGCAGGTTAAGGATTTTATCTAGCCCAACATACTCGTAAACCAGTGCTGTTGATATGTGATTTCTGCTAGTACCACATTTATCTTTAAAATTGATAATATACAACGTGGCGCTCAAACAATGGGTCCTTATGCAGATAGGTTTTTACGTAGGACATATCAATTTTTTTCATTACGGCTATTGAACCAAGATTATCTTTTACAGCAATGGCAGAGAAATGTTTAAGATCGTTATTTGCAAGGGTATTCTTGATGTGTAAAGCAGCTTCACTGGCATACCCTTTGCCCCAAGGTGACTGAAAAAAGCGCCAGCCCAGTTCTACATTATCGAACTCGGGTGCCTCTGAGAAAAGTGCATTGGCCGCACGAATATCCAACCAATATATTCGTTGCTTGAGCTAATATTGACTTGCCACAATCCCCACCCTTTTTGCTCATTGAGATAACGTTCCATTCGAGGAATAAAAATCTCGTTTATTTCGGTCATGGTAGCGGGTTTGCCGCCATTGAGAAATCGCATCACCTGTGGGTCTTGATCGAGTTGAAAGAACAATTCGCTGTCTGCTTTCGTCATTAATGTATAACTTAAGCGGGCTGAAGGAATTATTATCATAAATTAGGGATTCAAGCTGCACTAAGAGTGCGGCTATTCTACAAAAATGTTGAGGGAATGCTGGGGTTTTAATGTTTCGAAAAGTGTATATCTGTATTCAAGTAACCAATGAACCGTTTAATTAGCGGGGACGTTCTCAATTTATGTAATAGCTCTGCCTTTCTCACCCAACAGAAAAATTTTGTATCAGCCTTAGGATGAATCACCTATACACTGGTCGTTTTCAAAGACAATCGGCGGCTGGTTAGTGAGTATTAGTCTTCGATGGCTTTATTGTAAAGCGGTCGTTCGCAAAGTTTTAGAGTGCGTCTGAAACTTGCCATAACCAGACATCCCCTCCCAATGTCAGAATACTTTACACGTTTTTTGAATCGCCAAGACTGCAAAGCTCTTAGCTTAAGAGTATTTAGTCAAGAATTGACGTGCGTCAAAAAGTTTTTCATTCCTATCTTATAAGATTGGTTCTAAATCTTAGTGTTAATCAAATCATAATCGGGGTAAAAATGAGCAAACGCGATGAATATGCAACCAAACTTAAGCAAACTGTTGATGAGTTTAGTGAAAAAATAGCAGAACTTGAAGTTAAAGCCGGCCAGGCCCAAGCTGAGGTCAAAGCTGAAATCGAAAAGCAAATCGCATCGTTAAAAGAACAAGCTAAACCGCTAACTGATAAATTAGACTAGTTGTTCTGGTCAAGTCCAACCGGACACTTTTCTAAAGGAGTTTTCAAATTCAATTGGCGATTGATCCAAATTAGCTGAATGTAGTCGCTCAACATTATAATATTTCATGTACCTAGCAACATCTTCT
>CAJQKX010000595.1 GCA_905479025.1 uncultured Paraglaciecola sp. | reverse complement strand
TTAAAATCGCTTAATAAACAATAATAGTTCGCCAGCTTTTCCTCGACTTCATGCTGACACCCTTTGGCTGTTTCTGTAATCTGTTTCTATACCCATCCATTACTGCCTGTGTTCACTGCATCGGTAGCATGGGTTTGTTATGTTTTAGCTATATAAGAAGCCGTAATCTCTTGAAATCTAATACCGAAGAGCCAATAAACCGGGTCTTTACTATCGATTCACTAAGCTGAGAGATGATGAATGATTTTTTCTCAGATACATCTTATCTGGAGGGGGGAACAGTGACTTGAAATTAGGATGCGTTTATTGGGAGTATTTAAGGCTCGTACTTTGCGATCTTGGCCTCGCTGTTTGTATATTCAATAAGTCAGCACTCGAAATAAATTAAACGCACTCTATATCATTTAATATTGGTTATAGCGGTAGATGAATTGTGTATCTCAGGGGCTATTAATGAATAACCTTCATTCACCATATATTAAACAACACATTTAAATTCAACTGCAGTTCTTGAGCGCTAATTATATTTTGACTACAATAATGTACTTTTTATTTAATTCAGGTCATCAACATGAACGACACTTCATCACTACCCGCTTTACCGGATCGCCTTTCGAGTAACACCCGAAGCCCACATCATGTGGCAGAAATTTTTGAACATAATATTGGCATTCTGCTGAATGGAAAAGAGCGTACCAATGTTGAGGAATATTGTATCAGTGAAGGATGGGTGAAAATTCCTTCTCCTAAAGCCTTAGACCGTCGGGGACAACCGCTTCTCATCACTCTAAAAGGAGCGGTTGAAGCGTTTTATAGTTGAGTCGTTTTGCTCTGTGATTGTTAGACGGGCATATAATAAAAAAAGCATTGAGCCCTAAGAAAAACAGCGGTCTATTGATTAAAGTGTACCGCTGTTTTTAGCCTACTATATTAAGCTTGTTATTTATGCGGTTTTATTTCAAGCAGTCAATTTGGTGTCTATAGAAAAACAGGTGCATTTATTACGATAACATTTCAAAATGAAAAGATTAAGTTGGAGTGAAAACTGTTCGAACAAGGCGATTGTTAGCAGACCTAAGGTTTGAGTCAAAAATAGCCACATCAGTGTTTGGTGGAAAGATTAAGTCGCTTCGACCACGTTTTTAGTCTCACTGGGTAACTTACTTTCTGGCTAACTCTCTTTGTAATATTGCTAGCAATTATTATTATTATAATTTTTAAGGACCAGTGCAATGAATAAGCAAATTTTAATAGTTGTCGTGAGTTTACATTTTTTGATGGGATGTTCTGCAACGCCACCTAAATTAGGGATAATGGACCGTCAATTAATACCATGCCCTAACAAGCCAAATTGTGTGAGTAGTCAAGCAACAAATAAAAAGCATTATATACAGCCCATTCACTTCACTGGAACACCTCAAGATGCAAAAAATAAACTGTTACAAATTTTAAACACTTTGGAACGAACAAAAATCATTGTCGTGCGGGAAAATTATATCCGTATAGAATTTACCTCTAAAATATTCCAATTTATTGATGATGCAGAGTTTTATTTTCCAGCAACCAATACCGAGCACAGCATTATACATTTCAGGTCAGCATCACGTATCGGATATTCAGATCTCGGAGCTAACAAAAAACGAATTGAACAGATTAGAGACACATTTACAGGGTATTAATCGTGATAAAAAGACGATGAAAAGTGGATCAACTGATTAAACCTTGGTAGGCCATTTCGGTTTTCTTGAGGTTTCCAATTTCCTACTATTCAGATGATTACGTCTTAGTCAGCCTATCAAAAAAGTGTTTTAGTGGGCTTATTAAAAACCTTTTTGTGAGTATTTTTAATATTAACAACACTGCGTTCATCAACCTCTTAATACTCGAATCGATTAACAAAATGGCAAATACTTTTTCAATTCTTCAACTGGGAGTTTAGTCGAAAATTTCTCTCCAACTGGCGCCATAATAAATCCAAAAATTGAAATGACAATCACACTTAGAAGATGCATAAAGCCAAAAATAGCCTCATTATCAACTCATTTTTTTGTGCTTATATAACCATTTATTACTTATCCAAATACAACTTGTCGTAAAAGGTATAGACCCACTCTGGTTTATAGATAATTAATAAGGTGATCGTCATACCATTAAACATTGCTTCAGGAAATAACATTAATGTGCTGATCATTAAGTAATTGTCTTCAATAATGTGCCAGCTATATAAGCCATCAAGATAAAAGTAACCACTTAATGCCAACATCTTTAGCGCGATGGTTAATGCACCTGGGATAAAAGCACAAAGAAAAATATAGGTGAAAATATGCCGAGGTAATTTATGAAAGGTCAAACTATAAATCCCGTATGTAAGCGAAATGGGGGCAAGTATACCCAACAGAAAGTTTACGCCTAACATGTCGATACTTTCTTTACCGAATATTGTCACACCCAAAAGAGCTATGCTGGCGCTAAAAATAGCCCAGCGAAAGCCTAGTAATAAGGTTAGGGCGGACAGCCATAAAAAGTG
>CAJQKX010000594.1 GCA_905479025.1 uncultured Paraglaciecola sp. | reverse complement strand
CAATAAAAGCCAACCGGGCAGCTTTGACGGCAGCATCAACTTGTTCTTGGGATGCTGATTTAGCTTGCCAAATTATTTTTTTCTTTGCAGGATCAACTGATTGTATATCGTGACCTTCGCCAGCTAACCAGTTGCCTGTGATAAAATGTGTATGCTTATTCATGATTATGTCCTGAAATGAGTAGGAGCAAAGCGAATGTTGTCGCCATCGCTTACACCGAGTGCATCAGCGGCTTGTTGACCAATAGTGGCATGTTCAGTATTAACATCGATAAAGAGTGGCGCACACACGCCACGAAAATCTTGTACTTTAGTATTGATTATAAAAAAGTTTTGTTGATTATCATTAACTTCATCAGTCACCTTAATCTGCATTTTTATACTAGCTTGGGCACTTCGGATGTGTATTAAGTTTGCTTCAACGGTGGGACCCGCATCGAAAATATCTACATAACCTCTACAACTGAATCCCTCATGTTCAAGAAGTTGTAATGCGGGTTTGGTTTTTTCATGTACTTGGCCAATCACTGCTTGGGCTTGTTTGCTTAGCAAGCTTACATAAATTGGATATTTTGGCATAAGCTCAGCGATGAACTGTTTTTGACCAATTCCAGTGAGATAGTCAGCTGTAGGGAAGTCCATCGAAAAGAAATGCTCTTCTAACCATTGCCAAAAAGGTGATTGACCGTTTTCGTCATTAATTCCGCGCATTTCGGCGATAATAGTTTCAGCAAAACGGTTTCTGTGCTCCATCATAAAGAGAAAACGAATCTTGGATAATAATCTCCCGTTTAAGCCCTCTCTAGCACCTTGCCGCAAAAATAATGTGCATATTTCAGAGACACCAGTGTAATCGTTACACAAGGTAAGAATATCGACATTGTTATAAATTTTAAGCTCACGGGATGCATGCACTACCTTACTTAGATGGTAATGATAAAATGCATCGTCCAAACCAACACCGGCTACAATGCCGCTTGTACCCACAACTTCTTGTGTCTCTTGGTCTTGCATCACAAACAGATAACTTTCATCTGCTGGCTTGATTACCTCTTTTGCAAAAGCTTGAACTGACTTGCCTATTTTACTTCTAAGCAAAATTTCATTTACTGGTAACGAAGTAAAACCTACCCCAGATTCTTGGGCAATTTCATTTAGTGATGAATAATCATCCGGATGGATGGGGCGAATAATTTTCATATTCGATTACTCACTTAAAGGAGACGTCGGCGCCGGCTACTTTTGCCACTGCTCGTTCGAAACGAACCAACCCTTCTTGAATATCCTCATCAGGTATAATAAGTGATGGAGCAAAACGCACTACATTAGCACCTGCAATCAAGCACATTAAATGCTCTTCAGCGGCGGCAACTAAAAATTCTTTAGCACGACCAGAAAATTTTTCATTTAATGCTGCTCCCAACAAAAGACCTTTACCGCGAATTTCTGAGAAACAGTGGTATTGATTATTGATGGCTTCTAATCCCTTACGGAAAAGCTGTTCTTTATGTTTTACCCCATTCAACACTTCTGGCGTATTAACAATATCCAAGACTCTTTCTGCTATTGCACAACCTAGTGGGTTGCCGCCATACGTACTTCCGTGAGTACCTACCTTTAAATGTTTGGCAATTTCTGTGGTTGTTAACATGGCGCCAATTGGGAAACCACCACCAAGTGCTTTAGCGGTTGTGAGTATGTCTGGTATTACCTCAAGACCCATGTAGGCAAAAAGCTCCCCAGTACGACCAACACCGGATTGCACTTCATCAAAGATAAGCAGGGTGTTGTGTTTGTCACACAAAGCACGTACTCCTTTTACAAAATCAATAGTGGGACTGATTATGCCGCCTTCACCTTGCAATGGCTCCATCATAACCGCACAGGTTCTGTCGGATATCAATGCTTCAAAACTGGCTAAGTCATTATAATCTACGTGCTCGATACCACCTGGTTTAGGACCAAAACCATCGGAATAAGCGGTTTGTCCACCGACAGTAACAGTAAAGAAGGTCCGGCCATGGAAGCCTTGTTTAAAGGAGATAATTTGATCTTTCTGCTCGTCAAAGTGGTCAAGGGCAAAACGACGGGCTAATTTTAATGCTGCTTCGTTGGCTTCAGCACCAGAATTGGCAAAATAGACTTTTTCGCAAAAAGTGGCATCGGTTAGTTTTTTGGCTAAGCGAAGCGCCGGCTCGTTGGTTAGAACGTTACTCAAATGCCACAGTTTTTGGCCTTGCTCAGTCAATGC
This sequence comes from uncultured Paraglaciecola sp., assembly GCA_905479025.1. The sequence goes on along the minus strand of CAJQKX010000594.1, from coordinate 2,542 downwards.
GGATACGAGTTCAGGATGGCAATGGCCCAAAACATTGACTGCAATACCCCCAGCAAAATCGATGTATTCGGTGCCTGCTTGATCCCACAAACGAGAGCCTAATCCTTTTACCGGAATGATTGCTGCTGGGTTGTAATTAGGAACCATTACTTCATTAAATATGTCGCGAGTTACATTCATAATATTGCCTTACTAGTGTCATATCTTGATTTAAAAAAGAGCAGTAGTATGGCAGAAGGTTTGACACTTGTCTTTATGCATGTTGAAAGCAAAGCGCCATTTTTAAAGGGATGCATCTAGTTTTGCATGAAAAGTGAATAACTATTAAGTCGCTGGCAATTTAGTATTCACCGTCAGTATCAAGTAACGCCAATACTGGATGCCGGTATTGGCGTTTTCAACTATTTTAGCGGTGTTGCATGAATATGCTTAAAAAAATTAATCGTTATCCATACTTAAATCAAGTGTTTGCATATCTGTTTTTTTAAGTAATTCTAAGGAGCCTGTTGGCATACGCAGTGTGCGTATGAAATCTTTAGGCTTCTATAAATTGACCAGCTTATGCCTTTTTAACATACGATATTGTGCATGGGTTTTGCCTTGTATTAATACTAAAGCGAGGGGAGATAAGCTAGGCTCATTATGAGCCACTTCAGATATTGCATTAGCGATAACGACCCTCTGCATAAATATTTTATCAATTAAGTCGGCAATAATGTTTAATACGAATTTATCGATTAGATGGTTGAGAAATTGACCAGATGGAGTGATTCCGATCAAAGCAGAATGCTCTTCATATTTTTTTTCACTGAGAGTTCTAATTATGCTTCTCGCAGCACGATCTCAAAAAGCTTGAAATATAGCTTTGACGGACGCCAACCACAGAAGCTATTTGTTTGCAGGAAATAGCCGTTGCTAAGGCTTCCTTCCAAATACTTGATTTTTTAAATGTATTTATTCATGTGCAATAACGATTAAAGTCATCATTTATCTTACATCAATATAACGCAATTTCCACACTGCTACATCAGCGCTCTGGAGATGTTTTTGTTGTAAGAAAATTGTTGAGTATACGATGACCAAATTCGGTTAATAAAGATTCTGGATGAAATTGCACACCAAAAATTGGCAGAGTGTTATGTTCGATAGCCATTACTTCTCTATTTTCTATCCCACCTTGGCTTAACGCGTCATTCTTGCCGTTGTCATTATCACAGCACCATGCGGTTATCTTAAAGCCCTCAGGGATACTCGCTCCATCTAACACCAATGAATGATAACGCGTGGCGACAAACGGCATCGAAACGTCTTTAAACAAAGAGGAGTGGGAATGGTAAATTTTTGATGTTTTTCCATGAAGGATTTGTTTTGCATTAATGACCTTAGCACCAAATACCTGCCCTATTGCTTGATGCCCTAAACAGACACCTAACATTGGGATGACACCAGCGAATACTTTTATTGCTTCTATTGTTATTCCTGAACTATTCGGTGTACAAGGACCAGGAGAAAAAACCAAAAAATTGGGGCTCAAGGAATCTATTTCGGCGCAACAGATTTCATCATTGCGCAACACCACTACCTCTTGTCCCAACTCTTCAAAATAGCGAGCTAAGTTGTAAGTAAATGAATCATAGTTGTCAATCAACAGAAGCATTGCTTATTTTAACCAGTGATTAATCTAAGGGCGTTTAACAAAACCTACCGCTTCGTATGCTTTAGCTAAGGTAAAGGCTGCACGTTGGCTGGCTTTTTCTGATCCTTCACGCATTATTTTATTAAGCTCAGTTTGATCGCCCCTCAGCGCGTGATACTTTTGCTGAATAGGCTCTAGTAAGGCAACTATTGCATCGGCCACATCTGATTTTAAATGACCGTACATTTTATCTTCATAACTAGGTACCAGTTTTTCTATTGAGGAACCCGTGGCACATGATAATAGGCTTAATAAATTCGATACACCAGGTTTCTCTTTAGTATCAAAGTAAATGCGTGCTTGGTCGTCCGAGTCTGTGACTGCACGCTTAATTTTCTTAGTAATCTTTTTTGGATCTTCTAATAGGCCAATAAAATTATTAATATTATCGTCTGACTTAGACATCTTTTTTGTTGGGTCTTGCAAACTCATCACTCGAGCACCAAATTCGGGGATATAAGGTTCGGGTATGCTAAAAATGTTGCCATAAACATTATTGAAGCGTGAGGCAATATCTCTAGCCAACTCTAGGTGTTGTTTTTGGTCATCACCCACAGGCACTTGGTTGGCTTGATACAACAAGATGTCTGCTGCCATTAATACTGGATAAGAATACAAACCAGCATTAATGTTTGACGTGTTTTTCGCTAATTTATCTTTAAACTGAGTCATGCGATTGAGCTCACCCATCTGGGTATAACAATTCATCAACCAAGCTAATTGGGCATGTTCTGGTACATGAGACTGCATAAAAACAGTACTTTTAGCGGGGTCTATTCCACACGCTATGTAAAGTGCCAATCCATCTAAGCAGGCTTGATGCAGGACTTTAGGATCTTGTCTTAC
>CAJQKX010000593.1 GCA_905479025.1 uncultured Paraglaciecola sp. | reverse complement strand
CGACATCGCAATACAACTCAACTAAATTCTTCATGCCTGTTCCTTGTTTAAATCAGATGTTTTTTGGTCGAAAGATCTGATCTTGGAACAGGCATTTAGTTCCATTGCTTAAACAGGATTGAGGTTACTTAACACATCGCCATTTCCGGACATATCCACTATTACGGTTGGCTTAGACCCATCGATTTCTGTCAGATTGTCATAAGTCACTGTGCTGTTATATATGTTTAAACCTTTGACCATTTCTAAGTTACGGTTAGATGTCATGCCAATGCTTTTAGGCGCACTTTCATCATCTGCCAAGGCATAACCTAAACCAATACTGGTTTTACTTGAGGCACTAATAACCACTACTTGTTCAGCGCCGAACCAGTTGTTATCTAATAAATTATCGTACAAACAATAAGACGTAATATGCAGCGGAAACAACAACATCCGAAAATCATCCGTCGCCTTATTGTAATTAGGTTCAGCCAATACTCTGCGATAGGAGTTGTAGCCTGAGGGCAAAGTTGCGCGATGCGCAGCGCCATCAACCCAACGCAGATCATTAATATGAGTTGGGGTCATTTTAAGATAATTGGCAGGAGGAAAATACCCAAATAATCGCTCGCCAACTGGCACCCCTTCAGCATTAGAAACAACCACATCAGCAAACCCCCAAACTGGTAAGATACCCCATTCATTAACATCGCTAGCGGTTGGGGGAAAAAACTGCCAATATCCAAATTGATCACCTACCACTGCATAGGTAATGTTGTTAGTGGTAAATGCAAACCGGTCGATTTTTACTAAGACTTCGCCTTCACCGATATCACTCTCAGATAAGTCAGTATCGACTATTCGATTGGTCAGGTAGTTATCTTTACGGATTTGAAATTCACTCATAAAATTTTCCTCAAACAGCCTTTTCTTGGGCTTGAACTTGGGCTAAATATTGTTGAAGTTTACCCATAGCAGGTTGTGCATTTGCCCGCAAACGTTTCACTATAGCTTGTTTTTCAATGTCGTCTTCTTTAACACTACGCATCAACTGGCTAAAGCCATCTAGTCGATTGCCTAGTAGCCATTTACGTAAATTTTCATCCTGTGACCAGATATATTGATTCATCATAAAGGCGGCGGTTAAGCGTAACCAATCAATGAGTGTATTGGGTAATCGAACCACATTACAGATTTTGTTTTTGGCCTGTTCTGGGTAGGCCAATTCGATATGGGCAATAAAAGCGGCGCTAAAAACAGGTTGATATGAACGCACAGTTTGCGGCGTGATAACGTCACCGTCAAAGATAGGTTTGATGGTCAAGTTGGTTAATGCACTAGCTGAACAATCAATATGTAAATGTTCTGTGCTGGTAGGAATTGTGCCCTGTTCTAACACTATCTGATTGTTTTCAATGCTGGTCACGCGACCCAAACGTACCATATTTTTAACTTTACGCAGCGCTTCTATTTCCATTTGCGAAGCCTGATCCTCAATAGCATCTGCAAAGAACTCTTCGCTAGGCTGAGTATTTTTGCGGTCAATCAACCAAGCATCACGGGGCATTACCCATTGAATATCATCAGGGTTAACGTCTTTCTCAAGCAACCACAAAATTGCGTCAATGCCAGTTTTTCCGCCTCCTATAACCACATAACCAGCAGGTGGTTGAGTCACTTTTGGCAAATCATTTAACGGCATAAATTGAATGTCAGCGGCAATACTAAAGTTTGGAGTGTGCGTTGAAGGAACAGTAGTATTTAAGTAGGTAGCATCCACCGTTTTTTTATTCACCTTAACTTGATGAGTTTCACCTGTGAGTGACGAAACAAATTTTCCCTCACCTTTATAATCACACATAGGGAAGTACTTCACTCTTCCTGTAGGTAAAAACTGTTCGCGTATTACATCATCAAAATAGGCGCAAACCTCGACACCAGAGGCTAATTCATTCAAGCCTTTGTTTAAACCCACTTGAGCAATACAACCTTTACTCAACTCACGAGAACTTACACCATAAAAAGAAGACGGCTGATGCAGTGTGACAAAAGGATAGGCTTCGTTCCAATGATCACCAGGTTTATGGAAACGGTCAACAATAACGATATTCGCATCACTTTCTGTTAATAAAATATCGGCAAATGCCATACCTACTGCGCCGCTACCAACAATTAGATAATCTGTTTGGTGTATGTGTGTTGTCATGTTTTTATCCCGCTGTAAATGAATGACGATAGTGCTAAAAATATTGCTCAAGTGAAAAACAAAAAATCACATTGCACATAACAGTGTTATAGCTATTCATAACGCTGTTATGCAAGTCAACTATTACTTTTTTATTGGTTAAATATTCATCATTATGAGCGTCGCAAAAAATACTATTTTACAAGCCGCAACAGAATTATTCCTCGAGGGGGGGGTGTCTGCACTCAGCGTTAGAGTAATATCTAAGCGTGCTGGTGTATCGACTATTGGCATTTATAGTCATTTTAATGGCAAGCAGGGGAACCTCGACCAGTTGTATATCGAGGGGCTCGAAAAGATTTTTTCAATTATGGATATTGTTGATACCAGCGCACCGCCGCGAGAAGTAATTTTGAATGGAGTAAAAGGTTACTTAGCAATAGCCGACCAATATGAAGCCCATTACCGACTGATTTTTGGCGAAAGTGATGGGGGTTATTCGCCTTCGGAAGAAGCTCGAACCATGTCTGAAAAAGCCTTTAACAAGCTGGTTGAAATCAGCTCTCTCATCCTACCATAAGAGACCACAGTTAGTAAAAAGCAACGTACAGCCCTAGAGATATGGGCCTTTGTGCATGGTTATGTCAGTTTAAAACACCATGCCATATCTACATTAATCAAACCTGTTGAATGGAATAGTTTGGCACTGAGTGCATTAGCGACACATATTGATGCCATCATTGCCAAACACGCTATACAAATTCCACAATAAATATAACAGCAGTATGAGTACGTATCACGGGACATATATCCGTACCATCTTAAAATGACGGATTATGAATACCATCCACGGTATTCACCATAGGCTAACCTGCGGTTGTTAAAATGTGTTCCATACACATTTTTCAGCGGGCGTTTAAAACTTTTTGGGTATGGCTTCTTGGGTAGGGCTGCTTAGGCACGGCCCCCTAGGCAAGGCGTCTATTTGTAGACGCCCTAAGTTTAAAAGTAGAGAGGTCTAAGTCAAAAATTGTCAGCGCAGCGCCCGGCATAAATTGCTTTAAAACCCGTCCACAGGAAGCGTCTGGGGTACTCCACTTCTTCGTTACGCCAATTCAGAATGTGGTTGAAATTCAGTCATTGACCCGCCTTCTACTGCAAAGATTTAGGAGTTATAGCAATGCAGGGAGCTATTGCCGAGAATTGCAGTCCCCCAGTCGCTCTGAAACGTGTATTTTGAGGTGGCACGGGTATACACGGGTATAGATGATAAAAAATCGCCTTGAACTCACTGTCTTTAGTTAACTGCAAATTATTATCCTAAAATCTAACCAAAATTTTACGGTGATTGATGTTGATTTTTAGCTATATATTTGGTGATTTTGTATCACAACAACCTATCCATATGAGTATTTTGTGAAAGAAGTCAAACACATGTTACAGTTCGCAAATAACCTGTTATGCTCACAATTATTATTCCGCAGTCCTATGTTACAAGATTAACGTATGCAGCCTTTTGAATTTCAATCAGTTTTATTCAACTTCCATGATCTGATCCTCTTGATGACCGCAATGCAATGCCTTTTCTTTGGTATTTTGCTTTTTGCTACTAATACGCAGCGTTTAAAGAGTACCCTTTTCCTAGCGGCCTTTCTATTTGCTCACGCGCTGATCCCTCTCAACGAGTTAATAATGTGGGGGGCTGCGTTTAAAGCACAGGTTCGGGAGTCATGGCCGAGTATATATTTCATTCCAGCTGTTGCTTATTATATAGATGGGGCACTTTTATATTTTTGCATTAAATCATTAATATTTAAGGATTTTTCACTTAAAAAATTCGATTTATTACACCTTCTCCCCTTACTGATTTATGTCTTTGTTATGGTGGCAACATTCTATAGTCACTCTTATGACCAACGACTGTTAATGATCAGTTCCGAGTCATTTGTTTATGGTGCCAGTTATGTAAGTATGGAATTTTTCAGCAAATGGGTACGGGTATTTTACGCAGTTGCTTGTTTTATACTGATTAGCCGGTATAAAAATTTATTGCGAGATAATGTTTCGAATATGATTACCGTGCATATAACCTGGCTAAGGGCCCTTGTTCTTGGATTTTTGGTAGTCATGACAGCAGAAACAATTTTGGTTGGATCTAAGGTCGTGAATCTTTTTGAGCACTTTAGTACCAATTTTGTGTTTTTTACGCTAGGGCTTACAGGTAATTACCTGTCTTTTATATTAGTGAATCTTTTAGTGTTTACCGCTATTCGGCATTTCTGGATATTTGAGAAAGTGACAGGAGAAGAGCCTGCTGAAAAACCCATAGACGAACAATTTGTTAATCCGGAAATGGCAGCTGAAGTCGATGCTTCAATACGTAAAAATAAAACCTATATGGACCCGGAAATTACCCTCGACACATTAGCTGAATCGCTTGTTATTACGCCACGTGATCTATCCATGCTAATCAATCGCCATTTTGGTGTTAATTTTTATGAATTTATAAATCGTTACCGTATAGAAGAGGCAAAACATATGCTGGTGTCAGAAAAATTTAAAAAAACCACGATAACCGATATTTATCTGGCAGTAGGTTTTAACAGCAAATCTGTTTTTTATACTTTTTTTAAAAAGTTTGAAGGGGTTACACCTTCTAAGTTTCGCGAATCAGAGGCCCAATAGTCCTTTATCTCTGTTACTTGCATATTGTTGTGGTTGAATTAACCGGACACTTCAATAAAGGATTATAATCCTGTTAATTGAGGTGAATATGACTAAACGAACAAATAAGCATTATCCAGCAGAATTTAAACAAGAAGCGGTCGCTCTGGTAATAGAGCAAGACTATCCAATCGTACAAGCTGCTGCATCTTTGGGTGTGACAGACAAACTACTTTACAACTGGGTAGCCAAGCATAAAAAAGAGGCACTAGGTGACGTGTTGTCTGGCGATGAACGAGCAGAGTTAATTCAACTCAGGAAGGATAATAAACGTCTACAAATGGAGCGTGAAATCCTAAAAAAGGCAAGTGCCTTCTTCGCGAAAGAAATGAAGTAAGATATTCTTTTATAAGTGAACTTGATGCTAAGTATCCTGTGTCAGTCGCTTGTAAAGTGATGGAAGTGAGTTCGTCAGCATACTACGCATGGCTAAAAAAACCTGGTGAACTCATTAGCGCTCAAACGCTTAGACTGTATCGACGAGCCAAAGCATTATTCAAGGCAAGTCGAA
>CAJQKX010000592.1 GCA_905479025.1 uncultured Paraglaciecola sp. | reverse complement strand
TTGCTAATGCCGATGTAGAGCAAAGCAAAGCTATATTGGCTGCGCGCATTATAAGCTTGCTAGATGAAAAATCATTATCTACACGCAAAGCGGCTGCTTTAACAGGGTTTCAGCAAGCAGATTTTGCGCGTATTCGTAAAGTGCAAGTTAGTCGCTTTACTATTGATAAGCTCGTTAAAATGGTAAATGCATTAGATCTTGAATATGAAGTGTTTATTGATTTTAGGCCGCGTGCTGCTGCAATGAAAAAAGATCAGCGTAAAAACCTAAACTGAGTTTTTTAATATAAAAAATTTAATTGATAAACTAAACTTCCTATAAGAGGGGGGGGCAGGGGTTTTATCAATTGCACCGGTTCTTTGTTGATTTTTTTGCATAAAGCGACAGACTGGCCACTCATAGGAAAGAAATAGTGACTACCAAAATACTTTCTCCACTGTGCAAATCATTGACAATCAATGGGCAGTATCAGGTGGTGAGTAAAAGAGGAGTTATTCTGCCTATACTCAAACCACGGCCGTCGCCAATACGTTTAAGACTTGCTGCTCACGCCAAATATTGATTTCAAAACCTGCCTCAATAATCACTTTGGGTGTTTCTCCCCTATTGGGATGAGGTACTTCGCCGAAGCGCTCTTGGTCAAATCGTGCTTGGTAATAAGTAGCAATTGAGCCGTTGAGTGGTTGCAACCGTTGTAGGCAGGCAATACTGCCTTGTAGCGTGCAATAGCGTCCACCGAGCAGTTGATAATTTGTTGAGTCGAGTAGCGATGAATGAAAGAGGGTGAAGTCCAGTCGATCAAAGAACTGGCGTAATTCGTCAGTTGATGCTGTTTCAATATCTAACGCTTGGATTTTGAGGTGATTGGTCAGCACTTCATGAGCAATACGTTGGTGAATAAGGTTGCTTGAATCGATTTGAGAAATGTAGCTCAACCCCAGCGTTGTGCCGGTAACGCCCGCCGCAGTGGCCCATAGAAAACGGCGACGGGTTAGCGGACGCCTTGACTTGGCAGTGCTACTCTCAAGTTTTTGTAAATCGTTCAGCTCTTGATCGTTTAGCTGATCGGATTCAATGATGTTCTTTAACGCGTCGCGTAAGAGAGTGGGGTCAGTCATGTTGCCCTCCAATGGAAGCGAATTTAGGGTTAGCCTGTAGCCGAAGTCGTAATCGGTGAAGGCGTGATAATACGGTGGCTCGTGGGATCGAAAGCTGCTCTGCAATTTCGGAAGCACTGAGGCCTTCAGCCGACCATAGGAACATCACTTCACGTTCTGCTGGCGAAAGTGTTTTCCACACCGTTCGTAGTGTGAGTTCATCGACGATCATATTTTCAAGGTGTTGTTCGGTGTCTACTACTTGGTTGCTATCTTCGAGAACATCGAACTGTAATTTCTTTCTGCGGCGTTCTTGGTCAAAGAAATGATTACGCGCAATGGTTTTGATATAGGCAGTCGGTGAGTTAATAGAGGCGCTCTTTGTTTTAAGAAACTTTTCTAGAGCATTGTGCAGTAAATCATAAGCATCAGCTTCTTGCCCACATAGTGAGAGGCAATATTGAAACAAGTGATTAAGTGCTGCACGGTCGAAGGTCATGGTTTTCGGTTGAGTATCATAGTGAGTAAGTCCAGTCTGGCAAATACTGAATTGCCATGGTTTCTAGTACTTTGTCAAAACCGGAGAAAACAATCAAGCCTAAGATGAGCATTATCCAGCCGAGCGCTTGTTTGGCTCTGAATACGCGAGAAAATAAACCAGGGCGAACAGCATTAATCAGTTTTTTCGATAGCAGGGCGGTAACAATGAGAGTCATTGCTGTACCGAGACCGTAGCAAAATAAAATGATGCTGGCCATGACGAGGCTTTGGCCCAGAGAGGCGAGCGCTATTGCTGCTCCCAAGGTTGGCCCAACACAGGGAAGCCAAATCAGACCAAGCATAAAGCCAACACCGAGCTGTCCAAGCGCCGATGAAGATTGCGGATTGGCGATATTAAAGCCGCTGCTGATGCGGGAAAGGTACAGGCTAACCCAGTCGGCTAAGGGTTTGATAATGAGTATCAAACCGATCAGTACTAACATGCCGGCGCCGAACCAGCGGAAGGAATCTGGTGAAATACCTGCGTTCAATAGAATAAAGGTCAGCACGCCGCCGGCAAAGGCAAAAGCGAGACTTAATCCTATCGCAAGGAAAACCGGCCCCGTTCGCCCCGCGTTTGCAGATGATGCCATCACCATAGGTACCAGCGGCCAAACGCAGGGAGATAGGATACTTAATACACCAGCGATCCAAGCGAGGGGTATTGAGGTTAATTCCAATGCCATTAGCGAGCCTCAGTGCGGAAGTTGATGGCTTTGTCAAGCTCAACGGCAATCACATCAGCGCGTGTTTCTGCAACGCTATACCAAAACTGTTGCTCGCCTTTGTAAAGCAGAAGGGTTGATTGGCGAGGTGCACGAAATTCAGTGACGACGTCTTTTTGATCATCAAAATCAACGACCAGTGTAGTGAACTTCTTATTAGGATTGATATCGCGGTATTCGTCTAATACGGTATGTTGTTTGGCACAAGTAGAGCACCAGGTGGCATAAATATCAATGAGTACAACTTCACCGGCTTCCTGTAATTCTGTAAAGCGTTCGTGAGTAAAGGGTTCTTTATCGGCTGCTTGCGCAAAGCCAAATGGTAAAACGAGTAGAAGGCTGATAAGCCATTTCGAGAATAGTTTCATTGAGTGTCCTCTTCAAATATAGGTGTATTGATTTAATCAGCGGGTATTGAATCCGTATCTGTTACTTCTATAGACGAGTAAATAAGAGGTTTGATTGCATCAATATGTAAGAAACTGTAAATAAATTTTCTAGCTTGATGTTTGGAACGCTTTAAATGGAGTTAGGGGGACAGTGTGATACTCCCCCAGTTTCTCGGACACTCTAATTAGTGGACAATACCACTACTGGAGTGAGATATGACCAAGAAAAAGGGGGCAGTAGTTGGTTGCCTTTCTTTTTTAAAAGTTAAAAGCTCGCGTTAATATTGTTTCTCTATCATATTTAGAGCGGTTTTTTGGACAGGTACTCTTTTTGAGCTTTACAACCAAGATGCCAAGTTGCAAGTCCATAGATTAACGATGAAAAAATACAAAGAATTAGTGTGAAAAGAAAGTCCGGCTCATTGCCAGGCTTCGCTTGAGCTATGCTGGCTATCGACAATACACAAAAAAGAAATCCACCCCAATAACAGACACCATACTTGA
>CAJQKX010000591.1 GCA_905479025.1 uncultured Paraglaciecola sp. | reverse complement strand
GGATAAAAGTCCTGTTGAATAACATCTAATTATAAACAAAAAGATAGAGCTATTCATTGCTCTGTTTTTTTATCTGCATTTTATTAAAGAGGCGTAATACCCGGTGCTGGTATTACTTTAACTTCACTAGCCTTTTTTTCTGCTGCCAATATTTTTCTGCGTAGTTCATCGATTTGATTGGTTAAGTTATTATTCGATAATGCCGTCGATATTAGTTTTTCACGCAAACTCGCAAGTTGCTGTTCAAAATCAACATCCATACTCTTAATTTGGCCAAATCTATCATTTAATTGTTTTAGCAAGCTCGCCTGGCTTTGCAATTGTTCTTTGATTAGCCCAATGGTCGTATTGTTATTAGCAGTTTCAGTGCTGTTATTAGCAGTATCAGTGCTCAGGCTTTTTGTGCTTTTATCAGTTGATGCTTTTAGTGACATGATAGTTTTATTTAAAGCACCAATTTCAGTCTGGTTTCGACGCCAAGCGGATGCCCAAAGTTTGTCCACCTCGCCCCATAAATTATCAGCCTTCGCACTTAGTTCAGATACTTTAATTTGAATTGCTGCAGCTGATTGGCCCATATCTTCATCGGTAGCAGACAGACGGCTTTCTAACCCTGTAATACGACTTTTAGCTTGTTGTAACACTTTAAATTGTTCAAACGACCAATAACCAGCTGCACTAATAATAACGGCAAGTAAAAACAGAATACCAAGCCAAGATGGGGAGTTTGAAACAGAAGGAGACTCATCAGGCAGGCTACCTTTTTTTGAGCTTTTCTTGGTTGATTGTGACCTAGTACGATGAAAAGACTCCAAGTCATCTTTTTCAAGCCTAATTTTGGGCATGTCATCTAAAGGATCGGTTGGCATGTCATTCTTTATTAAAGTGAATATGTGCTTGATTATACATAACTATCAGAGCAATAAGATAGAAGTTGAGAGTATTTTATTTGAACTCAATGGTATCCCCACCTGGAATCGAACCAAGATCTAAGCCTTAGGAGGGCCTTGTTTTATCCATTAAACTACGGGGACTTCGAGTTCAGTGCTTATTTAATTATAAAGTATTATGTACTAGCCGAGACGGGATTTAAACCTTCTAGTGTTTTTATCTTCGCGCTACAAAATCGTTTGGTTGAATATTAGCCAAAGGGGCACAGCTTACTTAAACACAGAATGCTGTTTCAGCAAATAGTTATCTCATCACCAATTCCTCTGGATATGATTTAAGGTAATACTGAGGAAATTTTGGGCATCGAGGAACTAATCAACTCAAAATCATGTCAAGTTATATCATTTTTTAGATTATTATGCTGACGAATATTAATATTCAGGCCTCCAAATGTGCTCTTTATTACTGCCCAAATTCAGGTAAACAACTCACTGATTCATCAATAAATAACCTAACACTCTCAATTTTCATTAAATATGGTTAACCTTATTTAACCATTGGATTATTGGTGTTCGGGAAACTAGAGGAACTGGAGGCCAGTCGTCAATGTGTTGGTAAATGCCGATATATATGAATACGTAATTTAACGAGCAAAGTGACAACTAGTTTGACAAATACCGAAGTGACTAAAATATTTTACTTTAAAAAACACTTTTAACAGAAAGTTAATAATTTGTTATTAGCTGATAAATCGAAAAATACGGAATTTTTAACCAGCGGAGTGAAAATATCGGTAGCTTGTCCAGGTATTTATTAGTGTAAATTGGTTTTTTTCAATTTATGTTATTTAACATATGGAACTTCATAAAATTACACATCACGTATATTGATTAATGTATTCATTTGTTTGGATACCCCAATATAGTCAAAAAATACTTGTTGAGCTTTATTGTGAAGCGATGAGGCTATTATTCACAAGATTGCATATGATTACGATATTTATATTCAGGAGTTAGAAATCCCAGAAGATCACATTCACATGATTATCAAAAACTCACCAAAGTAGCTCCTAGTCATGTAATGCAAGTTATAAAAAGTTTCTCAGTGAGAGAATTTTTTAAGTTATATTCAAAGATCAAAAACGAAACATTTGCGATGTTTACTTGAATTTATAGCCGTTTATTTTGCAAGCGAATCAAAGAAAATTAAACGTTAATAAGGTTACGGCCCACGCTTATCGTGTCAGTACCAAGTGCTAGGTATATAATATGCATCGTTGCGGCTATTACACCTGGATAAAGAAGCCGTTATCAAAGACAGCACAGGACAACGTGTGCTTACTTGAAACTATCAAGACAAGTTATGTGTAAAGTTGTGCAGTGTATTGGAGACTACGGATAACCCACAAACTACGCCGCCAAACTGAATCTTTCAGTGAAAATCGTGTGACTAAACTTAAAGTTAATGTCTGATTGATCTTCAACTAACTCTGAAGACACTTTTTACTTGGTACCGAAGTAAGGTAAAAAGTGTTATGAATAAAAATACCCCGATGAATTTAAAAAAGAAGCCGTTCGCCTAGTGGTTAAAAAAGGCTATTCCGCACCTGTCGTTTTTAAACGTTTAGGTATCTTTTATTAGACAATTAGGCGGTTTAAACGATAATTGAACTTATCCAAGTATTTTTGTTGGTGTTTACCTAATACACAGTGAACAATCTCTGACAAAATATTTTAACATTGTCTATAGCGTAGTGAATCCAAGCGATTCATTCATTAAATTTTGACAAACTCATCCACACTTAAGTTGCATGAACTATTGAACGCTTCCATAGCCATAAATTCGGATTTTTTCTGACCGATTATCAGCGAATTCAATCTACCACTTGCATCCCAACCTCTTTTGTCCTTCTGCCTTTCAGCAATCAGGGTGTCATCCAGCTAAATGATGCCGTCTAATTTTCTCAAATAGGCTCAACAATTTTTTCTTTACTAAAATGTTGTGGCCAAGTTAAAAATATTAGCTTGTTACATGTTAATTTATTATTCCGGTAAATTGGTACTAATTCATTTTTTAGGCACCTTAGTCAAATTGCTCAGATGCCTTTTTGAGATGTTTTTGCTTGCTCTAAGACTAATTTTTACAATTTTATTTTTTTTCATTTAGACGTCTAGACGTAAAGATGTTGACTTTTTTAGCGTGTTAAGCCAAGTTTGTTAGTATCTTTTTTAAGCCTCAGATCCTTTATGCCGATTAGAATCCCAAGTAGCTTACCTGCACAAAATGTGCTCGACAAAGAAAAAATCTTTGTCATGGATACCCATCGTGCTGCGACGCAAGATATTAGGCCAATGGAAGTGGGTATCTTGAATTTGATGCCAAATAAAATGAAAACAGAAGAGCAGTTTTTACGCTTACTCTCGAATACACCTTTGCAAATTAATATTGATTTAATTCGCATTGATAAACAAGCACCCAAAAATACACCAGCGGCGCACATGGATAATTTTTATGTGGAATTTGATGATGTGGCTAATAAAAAGTATGACGGTTTAATTGTCACTGGAGCGCCGCTTGCGCATCTTGATTATGAGGATGTCAAATATTGGGAAAAAATAACAGTCATCATGGACTGGGCCCGTCGTAATGTGCAGTCTACTTTATTTTCATGTTGGTCGGCACATGCAGCCATTTATCATTTTTTTGGTAAAAATAGGGCGCTTCGTGATCACAAATTAAACGGCGTTTATCAACATTTTGTACAAAATGAGCACGATGAATTATTGAGGGGGTTTGACCCGGTTTTTAATGCGCCACAATCACGTTACGGTGAAATAAGTATGGCAGATTACGCTAGTATAACTGGATTAAATGTATTGGCTAAGTCAGATGAAGGGGGGGCTTATATAGTCGCTTCTGAAGATAAACGTTTGGTATTTGTTACTGGGCATCCCGAGTACGACTGTGAAAGTTTAAAACAAGAATACCAAAGAGATTTATTGACTAATGCACAATCGCAGATCCCAGTAAACTATTTCGTGAATAATGATCCAAATAGAGAGCCTATGGTTAGTTGGCGAGCACATGGCAGCTTATTGTTTACTAATTGGTTGAATTATTATGTTTATCAAAATACCCCCTATGACTTGGCTCAGCTTTCTGAGTAAAAACAGTTAATTTAGTTAGTGTCAGAACGAAGAGGAATAACATTGAGTCAGCGAATGGCCCCAGAGCAACGAGAAGAACAACTGATTAAAGCTGCTAACAAACGTATTTTGTTACTTGATGGTGCCATGGGCACCATGATCCAAGAATATAAATTCGAAGAAGAGGATTACCGTGGTGAACGTTTTGTTGACTGGCATTCTGATGTTAAAGGTAATAACGATTTATTAGTATTGACTCAGCCTAAGATTATCTATGACATTCACTGCGCATACCTTGAGGCGGGTGCTGATATTATTGAAACTAATACGTTTAATGCCACCACTATCTCCATGGCTGATTATAATATGCAGGCGTTGGCAAAAGAGATAAATATCGAGGCGACAAAATTAGCTAGAGAGGCAGCAGATAAATTTACCACCCAAACACCTGGTAAACCTAGATTTGTTGCAGGTGTCTTAGGACCCACTAGTCGCACCGCTTCTATTTCTCCTGATGTGAACGACCCTGCTAAACGTAATGTGACTTTTGATGAGTTGGTTGAAGCTTATGTTGAGGCTTCTCATGGCCTGATTGAAGGCGGTGCGGATTTGATAATGGTGGAAACAATTTTTGATACATTAAATGCCAAGGCTGCAGTGTTTGCCATACAAACAGTATTTGAACAACTGGGTATTCAGTTACCAGTTATGATTTCAGGGACTATTACCGATGCCTCTGGTCGAACATTGTCTGGTCAAACGGCTGAAGCTTTTTATTATTCGATGAATCATATAGAGCCGTTTTCTTTTGGCTTAAATTGCGCTTTGGGCCCTGACCTACTTCGCCAATATGTGGATGAAATATCCCAAGTATCCGAATGTTTTGTTTCCGCCCATCCTAATGCAGGTTTACCAAATGAGTTTGGTGAATATGATATGGAAAGTGACGAAATGGCTTCGCACATTCAAGAGTGGGCAGAATCAGGATTATTGAATATTGTGGGGGGATGTTGTGGCAGCACACCCGAACACATTCGGGCCCTGGCAGATGCTGTAAAAGATTACGCACCTCGTAAAATAGTGAAGCGAGAGGTGAAGATGCGCCTGTCTGGTTTAGAACCTTTTGTCCATTAGGCGGTAGTGATGAGTAAAATTGAAATAGATATTGAGCAACCCATTCTTGTCAAAGCAAAAGCCTCAGCAAATTTTATCAATGTAGGTGAACGAACCAACGTAACCGGCTCTGCTATGTTTAAGCGTTTGATCCTTGAAGATAATTATGAAAAAGCTTTAGATGTTGCACGCCAGCAAGTTGAAAACGGTGCGCAAATAATAGATATCAATATGGATGAAGCTATGTTGGACTCTGAAGCCGCCATGACGCGGTTTTTGAACCTGATTGCTTCTGAACCAGATATTTCTCGCGTGCCTATCATGATTGATTCATCCAAATGGACGGTTATCGAGGCAGGTTTAAAGTGTGTGCAAGGTAAAGCCATTGTTAACTCAATTAGCTTAAAAGAGGGGGAAGACAACTTTTTAAATCAAGCTAAGCTGTTAAAGCGATATGGTGCTGCCACTGTAGTGATGGCATTTGATGAGAAAGGCCAGGCCGATACTGAAGAACGCAAATTCGAGATATGTGAACGTAGTTATAAATTACTCACTGAAAAAATTAGCTTCCCACCACAAGATATCATTTTTGACCCAAATATTTTTGCAGTGGCAACCGGGATTGAAGAACATAACAATTATGCTGTAGATTTTATCAATGCTACTCGGCGTATTCGTCAACATTTGCCCCATGCTCATGTATCAGGCGGCTTATCTAACGTATCTTTTTCTTTTCGCGGCAATAATCCAGTTCGTGAAGCCATGCATTCGGTGTTTTTATATCATGCAATTAAGGCGGGAATGGATATGGGCATTGTGAATG